>JBDOKE010000228.1:0-9470 GCA_039833815.1 Methanobacteriota archaeon
CAGGCGATCTACGGCCTACTCATCGCGATCCTGATCGTCTTCGCCGCGCTCGCCGCCACCTAATCCCCCTCGGGGGCGCGCCGGGATGGGTCTGAAGGAGTTGGAGGAGCGGATCCTGGAGGAGGCCAAGCGCGAGGCGGAGGAGATCGTGAAGGAGGCGGAGGAGGAGGCGGAGAAGATCCTGGAAAAGGCGAAGAGGGAGGCCGAGGAGCGGCGTCGAGAGATCCTGGATCGGGCCCGTCGGGAGGCGGAGACGCGGAAGCGCCGGGAGATCGCGCAGGCGCGGCTCGAGGCCCGGCAGCTGAAGCTTCAGGCGAAGGAGGAGTGCATCGAGGAGGCGCTGGAGCGGGCCCGGCGTCGGATCCGGGAGCTGAGTGAGGAGGGAAGCCGTCGCTACCTGGAGTTCCTGGAGCGGGCGGCGGTGGAGGCCGCCCGGGCGATCTCGACGGATAAGGTGATCCTCCGGGTCAACGAGCGCGATCGGGAGGCGATGGAGGAGCTCCTACCGGACGTGCGCGTGGAGGTGGATAAGGAGGTCGAGCTGGGAGACCCGGTGGACATCCTGGGTGGGGTGATCGCGGAGAGCGAGGACGGGTCCGAGGTGTTCGACAACTCCGTGGAGGCTCGGATGCGGAGGATGAGGTCTGAGCTGGTGCGGAGGGTCTCGGACACGCTCTTCGGGGGCTAGGAGCCCGTGGACCTGCTTCACCTTTCCGCCCAGAGTTACGTGCTGATCGCGGTCGGCGTGCTCGCGCTCGTTACGGTGCTCGCCATCGTGCTCTCCATCCCGATCACCGATGTGGTCTGGAAGTACGCCCCGTACGCCTACCCGCTGCCCAAGGCCAAGGCCCTGGAGGCCGAGACGCTGGAGCCGGAGGAGTTCGAGGAGATGAAGGAGGCCTCGCTGCGTGATCTCGTGACCCGGCTGGAGGAGCTGGGGATCGAGCCGGATCGCGTCAGGCCGGTGACGCGGGGGAACACGGAGCCGGTGGAGGTGGCCATCAAGCGGCGCGCCGTGGAGTCCGTGATGGACCGGCTGGCCGAGTCCGGGCCGGAGGACGTGGAGGCGATGGTCAAGGCTCTGATGGCCCGGTACGAGCTGGAGGATCTGAAGGCCGTGATCCGCGCCCTGCACGCGGGTGAGGAGCCGGGTGAGCTCGTGGACCGACCCGTCCTGCTGGAGGAGGACACGTGGCGGGAGGTTCGGGACGCGAAGTCGGTGCAGGAGGTCATCGAGCGGTTGCGGGGCACCCCGTACGACCGTGGCCTGGAGGATGCGCTGCGCGAGTACGAGGAGACGGGCTCCCTGCTGCCCGTCGAGCTCGCGCTGGACCGGGCTTACTACGAGTACCTGTGGGACCTGGTGACCGGCGAGGAGGTGGGGGATGAGCTCGCCCGGCTGCTCGGGCTGGAGATCGACCTGTACAACGTGGAGGTGGCGCTCCGCGGCGCCCTGATGGGGCTGGACCCCGACACGGTGCTTCGAGCCATGGCCGACGGGGGCTGGGAGCTCGCGGAGTGGCGGAGGCGGGAGCTGGCGGAGGCGGAGGACCCGAGCGAGGTGATAGAGCAGGTGTCCGGCACCTCCTTCGGCCGGTACCTGCGGGAGGCGCTGGAGGAGTACTCCGAGTCCGGGAGCGCGGACGTCCTGGACCGGGCCGTGCGACGCGCCCGGTACGAGACGGTCATGGACTTCGTCCAGTCGGACATCGTGGGCGCGCCCGCGATCGTTCAGTCCGTGTACGCCAAGCAGCGTGAGGTCGACAACCTGATCGCGCTGATCAACGCGAAGGTGGCCGACGTGGAGTTCACCCCGGTGTAGGGGGCCGCCCGCATGTCGTACGTCGTGGCCGCGATCGTTGACGACCGGATCGCCCCGGGCTTTCGGCTCGCCGGCGTGCGCACGATCGAGGCCGGTGAGGTGGACCCGCGGGAGGCCGTCCGCGAACTGGCCTCGGACCCGGAGGTGGGTGTGATCATACTCACCGAGGACGTCGCGGAGGAGGCGAAGGAGGTCATCGAGGAGATCCAGGAGGAGAAGCTCTCGCGCGGGAAGGCGACTCCCATCTTCGTGACCGTGCCCGGTCCGGAGGGTCCGAAGGAGGAGGTCGAGATCGAGGAAATCGTTAAGAGAGCGGTGGGCGTCGAGATCGACGTCGAGAAGATCGAGGGACAGGGGCGGTCCTAGCATGGCCCAGGTGAAGGGCGAGATCGTGAAGGTGGCGGGTCCGGTGGTCGAGGCGGTGGGCTGCGAGGGCGCGCGGATGTACGAGGTCTTCCGGGTCGGGGACGAGGGGCTGATCGGGGAGGTCATCAACGTCGAGGGTGACCGGGTCACGATCCAGGTGTACGAGGAGACGGCCGGCCTGCAGCCGGGCGAGCCGGTCCGGGGCACGGGCGAGCTGCTGTCCGTGGAGCTGGGGCCGGGCCTGCTGACCCAGATCTTCGACGGTATTCAGCGCCCGCTGCCCGAGATCCGAAAGGAGGTTGGGGACTTCGTCGAGCGCGGCGTCATGCTGCCGGCCCTGGACCGGAAGAAGAAGTGGGAGTTCACGCCGAAGGTGAAGGAGGGCGACGAGGTGGAGGAGGGTGACGTCCTGGGCACCGTGCCCGAGACCGAGCTCATCGAGCACAGGATCATGGTCCCGCCCGGGATCTCGGGCGAGGTGATCGAGATCGCGGCGGACGGAGAGTACACGGTCGAGGAGACGATCGCGGTCATCGAGGACGAGGAGGGCCGGGAGCACGAGGTTAAAATGTACCAGGAGTGGCCGGTGCGCCGGCCCCGCCCGTACAAGCGCAAGCTCGACCCGGAGGAGCCCCTGATCACGGGTCAGCGCGTGATCGACACGTTCTTCCCCGTGGCCAAGGGTGGGACCGCGGCCATCCCCGGACCGTTCGGGAGCGGTAAGACGGTCACCCAGCAGCAGCTGGCTAAGTGGGCGGACGCGCAGGTCGTCGTGTACATTGGGTGCGGCGAGCGCGGCAACGAGATGACGGAGGTGCTGGAGGACTTCCCGGAGCTGGAGGACCCGCGCACGGGCAAGCCCCTGATGGAGCGCACCATCCTGGTCGCGAACACCTCGAACATGCCCGTGGCCGCACGGGAGGCGTGCATCTACACGGGCATCACCATGGCCGAGTACTACCGGGACATGGGCTACGACGTGGCGCTGATGGCGGACTCCACGTCCCGGTGGGCCGAGGCCCTGCGAGAGATCTCCGGCCGGCTGGAGGAGATGCCGGGTGAGGAGGGCTATCCGGCGTACCTGGCGTCCCGACTGGCCGAGTTCTACGAGCGTGCCGGCCGCGTCGTGTGTCTCGGCTCCGACGACCGGATCGGCTCCGTCACGGTCGTGGGCGCGGTCTCCCCACCGGGCGGCGACTTCTCGGAGCCGGTGACGCAGAACACGCTCCGGATCGTGAAGGTGTTCTGGGCGCTGGACTCCAAGCTGGCGGACCGGCGGCACTTCCCGGCGATCAACTGGCTACAGTCCTACTCGCTGTACCTGGACGACGTGGAGACGTGGTGGCACGAGAACGTGGGCAAGGACTGGCGGAAGCTGCGCGACGAGGCGATGGAGATCCTGCAGCGCGAGTCGGAGCTGGAGGAGATCGTCCAGCTGGTCGGCCCGGACGCGCTGCCGGAGAGCGAGCGCCTGATCCTCGAGGTCGCCCGCATGATCCGGGAGGACTTCCTGCAGCAGAACGCGTTCCACGAGGTGGATACGTACTGCCCGCCGGAGAAGCAGTACGAGATGCTGAAGACCATCCTCCACTTCCGGGACCTGGCGGAGGAGGCCCTGGACAAGGGCGTGTCCATCGACGACATCCTGGAGATGGAGATCATCGACGACATCGCCCGGATGAAGGAGATCCCGAACGAGGAGGCGGTGGACGAGATCCGCAAGATCCGGGAGCGGATGGAGAAGGAGTTCAACGAGCTCGTCGAGCGGGCCGAGGGCGCCTGATCCCTCACGCCCCCTCCCGGCCAATCGTTACGGGGGTCGTAACGTGAGGGAGTTCCTCGTGATCTTCAACGAGGCCCCCACCACCCCGGAGCGCGTTCGCCTGAAGGACCTCCCCGGCTCCGGCCGCTTCGACCTCGTCTGCCGCGTGACCACCCAGGCCCTGCTCTACTCCCACGGCGTGCGCACGGACTCCGCCGTCCACCTGCTCCTCCGCGGCCCGGACGACCCTCCCAAGCTGATCACGGTCACCGGACGCCGGGTGCGGCGCCTGTATCCGGACGAGCGGACCACCGCCATCCACCTCCGACGCGCCCTGGCCGCCGAGCCCGGGACGGAGCCGCACCCAGGCTTCTACGTGCGAAGGCTGGACCTTGAGGAGCTCCTGGACGAGCTGAGCGGCGCCACCATCTACTACCTCTGCGAGGATGGGCGGCCGCTGGAGGAGGTGGATCCCGAGGAGAACGCGGTGTTCGTGCTCGGAGACCACGAAGGCACCACCCCGGAGCAGGACGAGCTGCTCCGCCGCCGGGCCGACGCCGTGATCTCCCTGGGCCCGCTCCCCTACCACGCCGATCAGTGCATCGTCATCGTGCACCGGTACCTGGACGTGAAATCCGGCCCCTGACCGCCGCGCCGTACGTTACGATCCTCGTAACGATTGGGACAAATGGGTTTCGGGGAACCCCACAAAAGCCTCGGCATTACACCGAAGCCGGGGCCCGGTCGGCATGCGACACCTGTACCTCACCGCCCTACCCGACCGGGTCCTCTTCACCGCCCTGGACGATGAGCTCCTTCCGGAGCGGGCCTACCTCAGCTACCGGGACGGCCGGTTCCGGTTCTCCACCGAGGAGTCCGAGATCTCCCGAAGCGTGGACGACGACTCCGTCCTCCAGGCGAAGGAGCGGCTGGAGCGAGAGCTCCGGGACGTAATGGACCGCCGTCCCCGCATCATCCGGGCGGAGAAGCGGGAGGACCTGCCCCGGGGCGAGGCCGTGGAAGTGTACGGATCCTGCGAGGGGGAGGAGGTGTTCGCCGGGCGCTTCGAGCTGGGCGAGGAGGTCTACATCGCCGCCCGCGGCACGGACACCGAGACCGCCCGCACGGTCACGGAGACCTCCGAGAGGGTCCTGACCGAGCTGCTGGCGAGAGCCGTCGAGCTGTACTACTCCTCCTCCTGAAGCCGACGCTTCACCGACTCCACCTTCCCCCTGGCCGTCACCTCCCGATCGCGCCGATCATCGATCCGGACCATGAGCACGACCCGGTCCGCGTGCTTCACGGCCTCCTCGTGGGCGATCCGGATCGCCTCCAACGCCTCCTCCACGCTTTTCGCCTCCACCACGGTACCCATGGGACCCACCTCGGGCTCGAAGCCACCCTCCTCCAGGGCTCGAACGACCGAGGCCACCTCCCGGCTGAAGCTCGTGGATCCGGTACCCAGCGGGTACACGGCGATCTCCACGATCAACCCAGAACCCCCGACACCTTAACCCGGGGCTCCGGCCCCGACCGAACCGGGGTCGAGGATGAGGGTGGTCGTTTCCTCCTTAAGCGTTGGCGATTGGTGGGCGGACACGGGGCGGGTCAACGAGCTTCCCGGCCTCACCGGGGCCGACGGGGTGGAGCTGATTCTGGAGGGATCGCACCAGCCCTCCCGGCTCGACCCCGACCGGTTAACCGTCGACGTGGAGTCCGTGCACGCACCCTTCGCGGACGTGAACCTGGCCACGCCCAGCGATCACCACCGCGAGTACGCGCTCGACGTCCTGCGCCGGTCGGTCGAGCTCGCGAGGGACCTGGGGGCCCGGTACGTCGTCATGCACCCGGGCCACCTCACCCCGGTCACCGTGGGCGACCGGGACCTCGCCCTGGACCTCTGCATCGAGGCGCTGCGCGAGGCGAGGCGGATCGTGAGGAACGAGGGCCTCGTGCCAGCCGTGGAGAACATGCCCGACCACGAGCTCCTGCTGGGCTCGAGCCCGGAGGAGATCGCGGAGATCGTGCGGGCCAGCGGCTGCCGCTTCGCGCTGGATATCGGTCACGCGCTCACGTGCGAAGGCTCGCCGCTCCCCTACCTGGAGGAGCTCAAGCCCTGCGTGATTCACGTGCACGACAACGCTGGGGACCGGGACGAGCACCGGCCCCCGGGCGAGGGGATCCTTCGGGAGCGCGAGCTGGGCGAGGCGCTGGAGGCCGGGGAGCTCCCCGTGATCGAGGTGAAGAGCGTGGAGGGGGCGCGCCGCGGGGTCGCGCTGGTCCGGCGGCTCCTCGGCTGATCACTTCCGGGCCAGCCCGTCCAGGGCCATCGCCTCCCCATCCCGTAGCAGCAGCGGGTTCACGTCCAGCTCCGTCCACCCCTCCTCCCGGTAGGCCCTCAGCGCCCGGTGCGCCACGTCGCACAGGTTCTTGGCTCCCAGCTCGGAGAGCAGCGATCGGCCCCCCGGCACCCGACGCAGGGCCCGCTCCAGCTCCTCGGGCTCCAGGGGCGGCCGCCGGACGGTGTACGCGCCCAGCTCCTCCACGAGCCCTCCCCCCAGCCCGAGGAGGATCACCGGGCCGAAGGTGGGGTCCCGCTTGATTCCCAGGAAGGCCTCGACCCCGCCGACCGTGTCCACGTGTCGCTGCACCATGACCCGCCCGTCCGGCCACCGCTTCAGGAGCGCCCGCGAGAACTCCTCGACGTCGCGCCGGGAGGGTACGGCGGTCCGGATGGCCCCCTCTCGGGCCCGGTGCGTGACCTCCGGGTGCAGCAGCTTCACCACGTAGGGCGGGTCGAGGTCCAGGTCGCGCGCCTCCTCCGGCGACTCCAGCACGGCGTACTCCGGGACCCTTACCCCCCTCCTGCGCAGCGCTCCCAGGACCTCGTCCTCCAGGATGATCCCGGTCAAGCCCGGATCAGCTCCCCGATCACCTCGTTGAAGGCCTCGCAGAACCGCTCGATGTCCTCCCGGGGCGCGGAGAAGGCCACGCGAATGAACCCGCGCCCGTGCCGCGTGCTCGTGTAGTATCCGGTGCGGACGAAGATGCGGTGCTCCGTGTAAAGCTTGCTCACCACGGTGCGCGAGTCCAGGTGCTCGTGCTCGGAGAAGTCCAGGACCAGGCAGTTGGCGTGGGAGGGGTACACGGGGATCCGCACGCCGTCCCCCTCGCACTCGCGCTTGATCAACCGCTGGTTCCGGCGCGTCTCGCGCACGAGTCGCGGTACCCACCGATCCCGCACGCGCAGTGCGGTGATGGCCGCCTCCTGCGCGATGGCGTTGATCCCGAGCTTGCTCACCTTGTACCGGCAGATCTGCTCCAGCAGCCTCCTCTCCCCGACGATGGCCCCCACCCGCAGCCCGGCCAGCCCGTAGGTCTTGGAGAAGCTGTACAGGTCCACGCAGCGCTCCGGGTCCAGCTCGCAGGCCACGGGCTGGTGCGGGGCGAAGTCCCGGTACGTGCAGTCGTGCACGAGGAACGCGTCGGCGTCCTGGGCCAGCTCGACCAGGGACCGGAGCTCGCGCTCGGTGAGGCTGCTCCCCAGCGGGTTCAGCGGGTTGATCACGAAGATCAGGTCGAGCTCCTTCAGCCGCCCGTCGAGCGCCTCCTGGACCGACTCTGCGGTCATCTTGTACCCGACCTCCGGGGAGTACACGTCCACCTCCTGCACCTCCACCCCCTCGGCCATCATCATCCCGTCGATCGTCTTGTACCCGGGGTCCGGGGTGACGGCCACCCCGTTGCTCGCCAGCGCCCGGATGGTGGCGTGCACACCCTCAATCGCCCCGTTCGTGATCACCGCCTCGAACTCGTCGTCCTCCAGCCCGAAGTACTCCAGCACGCTCCGACGCAGCCGCGCGTCCCCGCGCGGGTTCGTGTACACGTTGTACGGGGTCTCCAGGGCGGCCCGCACCACGGCCCTCCGAACCTCCTCCGGCGGCCCGAGCCGGTTGGTGTTCTGCCCGAGCTCGACCACCTCGCCGGAGCGAATCCGCCGGAAGAGCTCGTCGGGGGAGTCCGGGATCCAGTCCGCGGGCATCGAGGCCCCGACGCGCCTTTATCCCCCGACGTGCTTTTGTGAAAATACCGACGGGGGTTACGGGCCGTGCACCTGCGGGGGCGGGCCCGGGACATCCTGGAGCTCGTGGTGGACAATCCGGGCACCACCGTCTCCGAGCTCGCCCAGCGGCTCGGGCTGCACCGCAGCACGATGGACCGGTACATCAAGATTCTCAAGGACCTGGGGCTCGTCCGCACCAAACCCGGCCGAGGGGGCGGCGTGTACCCCACCTGCGACTCCGTCGTCCTGGTCCGCTCCGAGGGACGGGTGCAGCTGGTCCGCCGCGGCGGCTCCCGCGCGAGGATCACCGTGAAGGCGGAGGACCGGCCGGGCCTGCTGGCGGACGTGTCCGAGCGGCTCGCCCGGGCCGGGGTGAATATCCTGGAGACCGAGCTGCAGGTCGTCGACGGGATCGCCGTGATGCGCTTCGAGGCGGAAAACGTGGTCCACGAGGAGGTGCTGCGCGAGCTGCGCGGACTCAAAGGACTCCGAGAGCTGAGGATCGAGCGCCCGCGGGGTGGCGGCGGCTAGATGCCGGCCCGGATCGCGACCCCGGCCGAGGCGCTGCTCGGACTCCTGGGCCGCGGCCGCCTCCTCCTACCCCGGGGGTACAAGGCGGGGCGAGCGACCGGGCGCGCCGCGGTGAACCGGTTCGCGCTGTACGCGGCCCGGAAGGGGCTAGGGTTCGATCCGGAGGAGGCGCCCGTGCGCTCGATCACCGGCTGGCGAGGGCTGAAGCTCACCGTGCCCGGGGAGGAAGAGACGTCCGACTACCGAACGACCGCGTCCCGGGACGCCGAGATCCCGGCCGAGGAGCTGCGGGCCCGTCTCCCCGAGTACCCGGCCCGCCCACACTTCGTCGTGGACTTCCGGTTCTGGGGGGAGCACTCCCGGTTCGGTCGAACGAACCTGATTCGACAGACCGCGGTCACCGCGTCCACCCTCCGACGGTACCTCTCCGACCGCCACCTCACCCTCGTCAACGCCCCGTCGGAGGCCCGCGAGCGGTTCGCCCGGGCGTTCCCGACGTTCGAGGGGGGCTTCTCGGACTGGGAGACGCTGCTCTCGAGGCTGGGCGAGGATCGCGTCGTGCTGCTCGACCCGAACGCGGAGGAGGAGCTGACGGGGCGGGACCTGGAGCGCTACGACGTCTTCGCGCTGGGCGGCATCGTGGACAGCAACATGCGCGGATGGACCGAGCGGCTGGCCCCCGGGATCCCGGCCGACGTGATCCGGCGCAAGATCACGCTCCGCGGCCGCGTCGAGGGGGTACCCGACCGCATCAACGCGCTGGTCGAGGCGCTGTGCCGGGTGCTGGTGGAGGGTGAGAGCCTCCGGGAGGCCGTCCTCAGCGTGCAGTCGCCCCGGTTCGCCCGGCGCCGGCTCCGGCTCGAGTTAAAAGGGCTCGACCGGCTGGATCGCGAAGCCCTTGAAAGCGTCCGCGAGGTGGTGAACCT
>JBDOKE010000229.1:0-10340 GCA_039833815.1 Methanobacteriota archaeon
TCCCAGGTCGTCTTCACCTCGGTGCGGCCAATGTCTCGAAGAAGCCTCACAACCCTCGGCATCGGTGGGTGCCCGCGCCGGACCCGGTGCCCGAGCGCGTTCAGCGCGGCGATCAGGCCCTCGTACCTGGCCACCGGGGTCAGGTACGGCGGACCGGTGACGTCACCCGCCGCGTACACGTTCGGTCGCGAGGTCCTCATGCGCTCATCCACCACAACGGCCCCGTCCCCGTTCACTCGGATGCCGGAGCGGGCCGCCACCTCGGAGTTCGGCCGCAGCCCGGTCCCCAGGAGCACGATGTCCGACACCGTGAACCCGTGCTCAAATTCGCACTCCAGTCCGCTGCTCGTCTCGCGGATCTTCCTCAACCCTCCCCCGCGCACCACCTCGACGCCCACGAGCTCCAGGTCCCGGAGTGCCTCGCGAACCACCCTCCGGGGGTACCCGGGGAGGATCCCCGACCGGTACACCAGCGTGACCTCGGCCCCGAGCGCCGCCAGCACGAACGCGAGCTCCAGCGCCGTGGGACCGCCCCCGATCACGCAGACCTCCCCAGGTAGATCAAGACTCAGCAGATCCCGGTACGTCACCACGCCGTCCAAGTCCACACCCTCCACGTCCGGCACCCGAGGCCGCGAGCCGGTCGCCAGGAACACGTGCTCCGCCTCCACGTGGTCCCCGTCCACGATGACCGCCGGGCCCTCCTCCACCCGTTCAACCTCGCCACGCATCAGCTCCACGCCGGCCTCCCGGAGCTCCCGAAGCAGTCGGGACCTCACCCGAGACAGCGCTCTCCTCAGTCCCCGGGCGAGCTCCCGGTAGTCCACCTCCACCGACAGCTCGACCCCTGGGATCCCGAGCCGGGACCACGCCACCAGCCGCGCGATCTCGACGAGGGCCCCTACCACCGTGCACGCCTCGTTCAGGCACTTCCCTCCGACGCCTTTCCTACCCTTCCGATCAATTAGTAGCACTTTTTTACCGGCCTTACCCAGCACCAGTGCGCACGTCCTGCCGGCCGGACCGGCGCCCACGATGACGTCCACCGACCTCCCCACCCAGCCTCTCTCACGGATTCACCCTGGAGTGGGGGCCTGGTGGGGGCCTTGGATTCGTCTCAGGTTCCACTCATCCTTATGACCTTGGGAGCCGCGATGATCGCGGCGGACTCCCTGGCCAACACCGGCGTCGCCTCCGTGTCCGGGGTCGCGCTCCTGTGGCTGGGTAGCTGGCTCAAGGATTATCGGCTGCTCCTCGTCACGGGGCCGCCCGGGGCGCTGATTCTGGCGATGCAGATCTGGGGCGTGCTCCGGCGTGGAACCCGAGCCCAGCGGTCGAAGGTCGGTCCCCGGGACGCGGGGCAGCTGGTGGGCGAGGAGGGCGTGGTCATCTCGGAGGACCCGCCCCGGGTGGAGGTGGATGGCGAGGTCTGGGACGCCGTGTCCGAGGTGGAGCTCACCGAGGGTGATCGGGTCGTGGTGAAAAGGGTGCTGGGCAGCCGGTTGGAGGTGGAACCGGTCAAATCGGGGCGATCCTCCCGCGGGGAGGACGTCTAATGGTCTGGTGGATGTGGCTGGCGGTCGGGATCGGGGCGGCGCTGCTGCTGTTCGCCTCGTCCGTCCGGGTGGTGAGGGAGTACGAGCGCGGCGTGCTCTTGCGGCTGGGTCGGTACGCCGGGACTCGACCCCCCGGGCTGAACCTGATCGTGCCGGTGATCGACCGGCTGATCCTGGTGGATCTGCGGGTGGTCACCCGGGAGATTCCGCCGCAGGAGGTGATCACCAAGGACAACGTGCCGATCAAGGTGGACGCGGTGATCTACTACCGGGTGGTGGATCCGGCTCAGGCGGTGCTCAACGTGGGGGACTACGAGAGCGCGGTGTTCAACCTGGCCCAGACGACCCTGAGGTCGGTGCTTGGGGAGGTGGAGCTGGACGAGGTGCTGGCGAAGCGGGAGGAGCTGAGTGAGCGGATCAAGGCGATCATCGACGAGAAGACGCGGGACTGGGGCGTTCGAATCGTGGACGTGGAGATCCGTGACGTGGCGCTCCCGGAGGAGATGCGGCGGGCGATGGCGCGGCAGGCGGAGGCGGAGCGGGATCGGAGGGCCCGCATCATCCAGGCGAGGGCCGAGCGGCAGGCGGCGGAGGACCTGAAGGCGGCGGCGGAGCGGTTGGGCGTGGATCCGGGCCTGCTGCGGGTCCTGCAGACGCTGTCGGAGGTGGCGTCGGAGAAGAACGTCACGCTGGTCGTGCCGGTGCCGGTCGAGCTGCTACGGATCCTGAAGGAGTCGGAGTAACCAGTCGCCCGCGATCCTCGTTCGTCCCCGCTCCAGCTCCACCTCCAGCACGACCCCCTCCAGCGGTAGCAGCTTTTGGTCCGATCGGTCCCCGTAGACCAGGCAGTTCCGGGTGAAGCCGAGGATCTTGCCGCGGGTGCCGTAGTGGGGTCGGGAGCGGGCCCTTACGACCCTGAACTTTTTGCCGAGGAGATCCTCGGGCTCCGGGGGGTGGTCCGTGGAGGTCACGTACCGGGGCCCCCGGGAGCGGGAGCGGTTGTACCTGCCCCGGGAGGCGTTCCCCAGCTCGGCCCGGGACGCGTTTCGGAAGCGGGAGCAGGTGGGGAGGCTGCTGGAGCTGCTGTGCACGTGGATCCGGCCCGGGGACGTGATCGTGGACGCCGGGTGCGGGCGCGGGGCGCTGACCGCGGCGCTCGCGCTGTCGTGCCCGTCGTGTGAGGTGGTAGGGTTCGACGTGCGCGAGTTCCGGTCGTGGGAGACGCTGGAGCGGTACCTGGAGTCGGTCGGCGTGGGCAACCTCCGGTTCGAGACGTGGGATCTGCACGAGGTGGTCTCGGGTCGGGTGGGGCTGAGCGTGGACCGGGCGGACGTGGTGGTGGGGCTGCACCTCTGCGGCACGTTGACGGACAGGATGCTGGAGCTGGCCCGGGAGCTCGGGGCGCGCGTCGTGCTGGTCGTGCCGTGCTGCTACGGGCGGGCCAGCCCTCGGGTCCTGGAGGAGGAGCTGGGCGTGCGGTTTGATCGGGATAGGGGTTGGTTGAAGCGGGAGCTGAAGCGCGCCGAGGGATCGGTGCGTCATCAGCTGATCGTGTGCAGAATTAGGGGTAGGTTCCTGGAGCGGGAGGGGTTCCGGGTGAGGGTGGGGGTGGCCTTCCCCAAGAAGGTCTCGGGGAGGAGGGCGTTCCTGGCCGGGCTCAGGCAGGGTTCGGGTTAGGAGACCTCGATGGTGTCCTCGGGGAACCCTTCCTTCTTGATTAGGTACTCTCTAACCTTGTTCCGGTGGTCGCCCTGGAGGATGATCTTGCCCTCCTTCGCGGTACCGCCGCAGGCGCACTCCTTCTTCAGCTTGCTTGCCAGCTCCTGGAGGTCGACGTCGGTGTCGTCCAGGCCCTCGATGATGGTAACGATCTTGCCGGGGCGAACCTGCTCGGTGTAGATCTTGATCTTCTCGACGGTCTCCTTGGAGACTTCCTCGCAGACGCAGAGTTCCTTCGGGAGGCCGCAGACGGGGCAGATGTCTTCGTCCTGCATCTTTACGGGGCCTGCCCCTCAGCGTTTTTCGGCCTCTCGGATCTTCTTAAGCTCTTCCTCGCGCTCTATCGTCAGTATCCTGGCGATGTTCCTCTTTATTTCTCTTACTCTTCCGGGGTTCTCCGGGACGCCGGCGACGGACTTGGACGTCATCTCGCGGAGGAGCTCGGCCTTGAGCTCCCGGAGCTTCTCGCGGCGCTCCTCGGGGGACATCTCGCGGATGTCGTCCGGGTGCAGCTTGTACTTACCCACGGTCTACTCCTCCCCCTCTTCCGACCCCTCCGACTCGCCGACGAGCTCCTTCAGCTGGTCCTCCACCTCCTCCGGCGGCTTGACCTCGATCTCGTCCGGGAGCTCCACGTCCGGGGGCATGATCTTCACGGTGACGCCGATGGCGCCCGGCTTGGTGATGGCCTGGACGTAACCCTCGATCATGTACTCGTCGCCGGGCTCGCCGCAGTACTTGACCACCCCGTCCATGAACTTCTCCGTCCGGGCCCGGGCGCCGATCAGCTTGCCGGAGAGCTTGATGAGCGCGCCCTTGGCGCCGGCGCTCATGATCCTTCTGAGGGCCCCGTAGGCGGCGCGGCGGAAGTGGATGCCGCGCTCGATCGCCGAGGCGAGTCGGCGGGCGACGACGCGGGGGTTGAGCTCGGGGGTGGGGATCTCCTTGACCTCGATCGTGACGCGACCCAGTAGTGGGAACTCTTCCTGCACCTCCTCCTCGATGCGGCGGATGTTGCGGCCGCGGCGGCCGATGGCGATGGCGGGTCGTTCGACGTACACGATGATCTTGGTCGCGTTCGGCACGCGCTGCAGCCGCATGCCGCCGTAACCGGCGCGGTCCAGCTCCTGCTCCAGGTACTCGTCCAGCTCGGTCTTGAGCAGGCCGTACTGCACGAACTTCTTGTGCACGGGGACGTTCTCGCCGTACATGACCACGGTGAACGGTCCCCCTAGCGCTCCTCCAGGATGACTTCGATGTGCGTGGTCGGCGTGTTGAACGGGGTCGCGCGCCCGAAGGCCCGCGGGATCCAGCCGCGGATCACGCGGCCCTTGTGCGCCGCTATGTGCTTTATGTAGAGGCGATCCGTGTCCAGCCCCTTCTGCTCGGCGTTGGCCTCGGCGTGCTCCAGCACGCGCAGGATCTCCCGGGCGGCCTTCTGGGGGAACCTACCTGCGTCCCATCCGGGTCGGATCTGGCGCCGGTGCGGGACCTTCTTCTTGTGCTTGCGGAAGGGCACCGCCTCCTCCTTCCGGATTACGCGCTTCAGGAACTCCTTGGCCTCGTCGAGGGGCTTGCCCCGGAGGGCCCGGCAGATCTCGCGGGCGTGCTTGGGGGAGATCCTTAGTTCGCGGATGAACGCCTTGGCGGTGCGGTCTTCGTCCAGCTCCTCCGGTGGAATCGAGTAATGCCACTTCTTCGTGCGCACCAACGCGATCCCGCCCCCGTTTCCGAACCCCGGCCCGAGCCTCGCTGCTCTTAAATCGTCATCGGGAAGGGGGTCGGCGTCGTGGTTCGGGTGCTGGGGGTGCAGCTGGGGAACACGGGCACGGACTACTGCCTGATGAACGAGCGGGGCGAGTGGCGGATCGTGGCCCGGGAGGAGGGGGTCTTCGGGCGAATCTCGTGCGTGTTCCCGCTCGAGAAGAGCCGGCGCGCGCTGCGGCGGGAGATCGCGCCCCGGGTGGTTCGGAGGGTAAGGAGGGTGGGGCCCGATCTGGTCGTTCTGGGCACGATCGTGGACGAGCTGGGGCTGATCCTGGGGCCGATGGTGCACGAGCGGACGGGCGTGCCGACGCTGGCGGTGTACGGGGACCCGTGGGGGGCCCCGGACGGCGACGCCGTGGGCGCGCCGTACTGCGTGGCGGAGGAGTACCCGGACTGCGTGCACGTGGACGTGGGCGCGATGGCGGTCGTGACGCCGATCCGGAGCGGCGAGCCGGACTTCGGGGACGCGGTCGTGTGCCCGGGCACCTTTCCGATCGATCTGGCGGCGCGGGAGCTGCTCGGGAGGAAGTACGACGAGGGGGGTCGGGTCGCGGCCCGGGGCCGGGTGGATGAGGGGCTGAGGAGGGAGCTGGAGGGGTTGGAGTCGGACGGTCGACCGGTGTTCGGTCGTGTGAGGGGGAGCCTCGGGGTCGTGCCCCCGGAGCAGGAGCGGTTGCTGAGGCCCGTGCTCTCGCGGTTCGAGGGGCGGCCGGAGGACGCGCTGCGGACCGTGACCGAGCTGGTGGCGGAGACGATCGTGGAGAACGCGGGACGGTGCGGGGAGGGCACGCTGGTGCTCTCGGGCGGTGGTATTAAAAACGAACTTTTAAGACGGAGGGTGTCGGAGCTGTGGGAGGGTGAGGTGGCCGTTTTCGCGGGCGAGGAGCTGGAGGCGCGAGGGCTGTGCCTGTTGGGGTTGAGGTTCCTGGAGGGTGAGCCCGTCCCCGCGCTACCCTGTGGGGGGAGTCGGGATGGCGGAATCCGAGAAGGTTGAGGGGCCGGAGAAGGTCGAGCCGGAGGTGGAGATACAGAACATCGTGGCCTCGGTGGATCTGAAGGGCGAGGTAAACCTGGACGAGTGCTCCGTGATCCTGCAGGGAGAGTACGAGCCGGAGCAGTTCCCGGGGCTGGTGTATCGGCTGGAGGACATCGGGACGGTGGTGCTCATCTTCAGGTCGGGTAAGATGGTGTGCACGGGGGCGAAGACCAGGGAGCAGATCTACGAGAGCGTGGAGCGGGTGAGGGAGGATCTGAGCAAGAAGTGCGGGGTGGAGTTCGAGGGCGAGCCGGAGGTGGAGGTACAGAACATCGTGGCCTCCATCGACTTCAACGTCCCGCTGGACCTGGACATGATCGCGGAGGTGCTCACGGAGGATGAGGACGTGGTGGGGATCGAGTACGAGCCGGAGCAGTTCCCGGGGCTGGTGCTGCGGTTAAAGGAGCCCAAGGTGGCGATGCTCCTGTTCTACTCGGGTAAGGCGGTATGCACGGGGGCGAAGACCGAGGACGAGCCGGAGAAGGCCGCCAGGAAGGTCGCGGAGAAGATCGAGAAGTACGGGCTACGACTCACGGGGTAGGGGTCGGGCCACAACGATCGGTACGTGCTCGAACCGGTCCAGGAAGTCCTCGTCCAGGTGCCCCGGATCCCCCACCTTCTCCAGCGCGTCGTAGACCGTGCGGCCGGCACCCTTCGTGCGCACGCGCTCGGCGGCGTTCAGGAGCCGGATGGCCTCCCGGACGCTCACGTCCCCCGCGATGGCCACGGGCGTGGGGCCCAGGGTTCGGGCCAGCAGCCGGCCGACCAGGAACCCCACGATCCCCGTCCCCGAGACGATCCCCGGGTGAGCCCGGGCGATCGTGGTGAAGAGTACGCCGAAGAGCTCGTACGTCTTGTCCGTGTCACCCACGACGACGGACACGTCCACCCCACGCTCCCGCCGCAGCCGCTCCCTCAGCCTCCGGGCGAACCGTTCGGCCGAGGCCGGGACGGGGGCGGCGTAGTAACCCGGCACGTTCCCCACGTCGCACCCGGCCTCCGACACCGGCTCCAGCGCGTGAAGCAGTCCGAATTCCTCCAGGATCATCTGCTTGTGCCTCGCGCCCTCACGCTTGGGGTACCGGCGGAGGTTCCTCACGGTCTCCCGGCGCAGCGGCGGGTCCATCAGCGGACCCAGCAGCGGGCCCAGCACCCACCCCCACGCGATCCGCATCCATAGAAGGACCAGCAGCCTCGCGAGCAGTCCGGGCTCGTACTCACGCTCGTCGATCAGCTCCCCTTCGGCCACGGCGACCGCCTTCTCCGAGACGAGCAGCACGTCCCCGTCCCGCAGCTCGACCCTCTTCAGGGCCGTCAACGCGTTCTTCAACGCGCCGGAGCCCACTCTCCAGTACTTATCCCTGACCGGAATCAGTTTGTAGTCGGACGCCCTCGCCACGATCACCACCGCCCGGGGGAGGCACCTGTGCTGGACCGGTTGGCGAAGCGGTACTTGACCCCGGAGAACCTCCTTCGACTTGCCCTGCAGGCGCTCGAGCAGGCTGTGCTGGTTCTCGTAGACCTGGCCAGGAACGCGGAGGTTCACGTCGGGCTGGAGGGCGATTCGTATCGGGTGACGGTCGACGACGCGAAGGGACGATACTCCGTGAGCGTGGAGGGGGAGGTGAAGGAGAAGGCCGTGAAGGCGCGGGTTGAGGCCGAGGCGGCCGGTGTAGGGGTGGAGGGGGAGTTCACCGTCCGCGGGCGCCGGGTGGCGGAGCTCGCACGCCGCGCGCTCGATGAGCTCAGCGGTGGGTAGACCAGGGGTCGGCCAGGGCCTCCGCCGCCGCCTTCATCCCAGGCTCCTCCGCGATCTCGGCCGCGCACTCCAAGAGCCGGATCACCTCTTCCAGCCACCCTGCGACGTCGGTCGGGTACGCCGTCATCCCGTACCGCCGCTCCAGCTCCCTTGGCAGGGCGAAGACCGATCGACCCTCTAACCGCCCCCTCAGCACCAGGTACGACGCGCGGGCCGGCACGTGCTCGCAGTGCGGGAACGCGTCGCACCCGCAGTCCACCGCCCGGATGAGTCGCACCAGCCGGTCCCGCTCCTTCTTCGGCAGGTGCTCGAGGACCTCCCGACGCTCCGAGTGGATCACCTCCAGCGCGTCCTCGAACCGGGCGGGGACGGACATCCGGGTGACCCGCTCGACCGCGCGCCGGAGGGAGGGTGAGAGCTGCAGCCGCTCAAACGGTCGCACCTCCGCCACGGCCCGCAGCGGGTCCTCGGACTCCGACTCGACGAGCCGGTGCACCGTGCGCGGGCCGATGAAGTAGCGGACGGCCACCCGACCCCGCCGCGTCGGCCGGAACCCTTTCACGAACCCGAGCTCTCGGAGTTCTCGGAGCCGGCGCTCCGGATCCCCGGCGAACCCGAGGGACTCGGAGCACAGCCGGCGGAGCTCCCCGGGTGAGGAGGCGGCCCCGCTGGCCACATGGGCCAGCACCTGCTCGCGCTCGTCCTCGTCGTCGTATTCCACCTCGACCGGCTCCGGCTCCGATTCAAGCAGTCGGAAGGCGACCTTGTCCTCGGTGTCCTCCTGGCCCGCGTGGTACCGGCGCCCCGGCTCCACCATCAGCACGACCTTCCCGCGATCGTGGTACCCGGGCCGCCCCGCCCGGCCGGCCATCTGCTGAAACTCCATCGGCGTGAGCCACTCGATCCCCATGGCCAGGCTCTCGAAGATCACCTGAGAGGCGGGGAAGTCGACGCCCGCGCCGAGGGCCGCGGTCGTGACGACGGCCGCCAGCTCGCCCCGCTCGAAGGCCCGTTCGGTCGACTTGCGCCGGTCGTAGGGTAGGCCCGCGTGGTAGGGGGCGACGTCCAGCCCCGTTCGCTCTCGGAGGAAGTCGGCCAGCCGGTGCGTGTTCCGGCGCGAGTGGGTGAACACGATCGTCTGTCCGCGGTACCCGGTGGAGTACTCCGTCTCCCACTCCGCCTCCACGAGCCGGGCGATGCGGTCCCACTTCTGCCGCCGGTCCTGGTTGATCACGAGGTGGTACTCCAGCGGCACGGGCCGCTTGTCGTGGATCACCGGGCGCGCGTCCAGGTACTCCGCCAGCTCCTCGGGGTTCCCCACCGTGGCCGACAGTCCCAGCAGCTGCGCGTCGGTCAGGGACTTCAGGCGGCAGATGAGTCCATCCAGCCGGGGCCCCCGGTCCTCGTCCCTCAGGGTGTGGACCTCGTCGATGACCACCACGCCGATCTCGTCGGGATCGAGCGCCCGGGTGCGCAGGAGCAGGTCGAACCCCTCGTACGTGCCCACGATGACGTCCGCCTCGTCCGGGTTCGGGCCCCGCTCCGGGCGCGAGAACTCCTTCAGCCGGGTCGCGCCCACCTGGAGCCTGACGCCGAGGCCCAGCCGCTCCCCGTACTTCCGGCGAAACTCCCGAAACTTCTGGTTGGCGAGCGCCACGAGCGGGACCAGGTAGACCAACTTCTTCCCTTCCTCCAGGATCCGGGTGAGGCCGGCCAGCTCGGCGACCAGGGTCTTGCCCGACCCGGTGGGCGACACGACCAGCAGGTTCTCCCCCTCAAGCAGCCCGGCGCGCACGCACTTGGTCTGCACCGGGGTTAGCTCCCGGTATCCCTGCTCCTTCAACAGTCGGATCAGCCGGGACGGAGCGTCCACCTTGGAGATCGGTAGCCGCTCCTCCCCCTCCTCCGCCTCCACCACGGACCATCGGGTCTTGTCCTCCTCCCGGGCGGGATCGAAGGAGGGATCCACCATCTCGATCACGCGGTCCACGTCCCGAACTCGATCCAGGAGCCGCTCCAGGCGCTCCAGCAGCGTCTGGGAGAACCCGGGAACCCGGAACCGCAGCTCCTCCTCCAGGATCTCCCGGGCGCACTCCCGGCAGACGCGCACGTCGCCGAACCGGTACCCATCGTCGAGCACCGTGACCCGTTCCGAAGCCAGGCAGCGACGGCAGAGCTCCGCTCGGTCCACCCGCGCCCCCAGCAGGCGCTCGGCTAGCTCGACCAACTCCTCGCGCGCCAGGACGACGTCCGCGGAGCGGATCTCCTCGAGGATGCGATCCGGTGGGGTGGGGTCCCCATCGAGGATCCCACGGACCGGGCGGCCATCCGGGCCGAGCTCCAGCAGCGCCTCCCGCTCGATCTCCGCCCCGTCCCTAGGGTCCCCGTCGACCAGCGCGATCCGCAGGCGGTCTCCCTTGCGCTCGAGGAAGACGGCCGCGCTCACTCGGCGCTCCTCCCCTTCACCCTGACCGTGACCAGCCGCTCCACCGTGCCGTCGGGC
>JBDOKE010000230.1:0-2305 GCA_039833815.1 Methanobacteriota archaeon
AGCTTCACCGCGGTTGCGCCGCCCGTCCGCCAGGTCACGACGTCGAGCATGTCGCAGTAGGGGAGCAGCCCGTGGGGCAGCGGCTTCCACCCCATCCCGGTGCGGACGCCGTTCACGTAGGCGCGGGCGCGTTCCTCGTCGATCCCGGCGAGGATCAGCGGTGAGAGGAGCAGGAGGACCAGCGGGACGGTGGCGGGCCACCGGATCCGTGATCACCCCGCTCAGTAGGCCTCCGAGACCGTGGACCGCAGCTCCACCTCTACCTCCATGCGCTTCCCGATCCCGTAGTCCTTCGCGTCCAGCACCCGGCCGGTGCCGAACCTCGTGACCGTCAGCCTTGCGGCCTCGAACTCGCGCTCGGAGTACTCCCCCTCGGTCTCGCCCGAGAGCACCCGCTCGTAGACGATCCGGATGGACCGGACCGTGGCGACCACGCCCTCAACACCCTCCTTCATCTCCCGCTTCCCCACGCTGGTGATGAACACGTGGTCGCCGGGTCTCAGGCGTCGGACCGCGTCGAGGTTGTTGCTGCTCCGAACGAGGAGGTAGGCGCTGCCGCCGGCGATCAGCTGCTCCAGCACCCGCGGGCTCACCCCGGTGATGGCGGGCATTCGCAAGCCTCGACCACCCTACACGAACATCCGCTCGGTGGGCGACTCCTCCTCTTCCTCCTCCACGCTTCGTCGCAGCCGCTCCATCGTCTCTTCGACGGTCTTAGCGATGCGCTCCGCCTCCTCCTCGAGCTTAGAGGTGTCGATGTCCAGCCCCATGCCCTCGTTAAGGGCCTCCACGAGCCGCGACGCGGCCCGGGGGTCCGGGTACGTGCCGGGGGTCTCGACCAGCAGGCACACGGCGTCGATGCCGCGCAGACTACCCTCGAGCAGCAGCGGTCCGCTGACTCCGGTGATCGTGCCTCGATTCAGCGGCTCCGCGACGTCCTTGAACGGCTCGGCCGCCCGCTCCGAGGTCGCGGCGTAGTACAGGTCGGGCTCCCCCTCCACCTCCGGGGCCCGGATGCCGGCGAGGCAAACGATCGTCTTTACCCCCACCTCCCGAGCCAGATCGGCCACCGACTCGGAGATCTCCTGGACCACGCCCGGGCGCAGGTCCGCCTGCTCCGAGTAGAAGAACGCGAGCCCGTGGTCGCCGTTCACGAAGAGCCCGGAGGAGGGGTACACGCGACCCTCGTGCACGATCGCGGCCGTGGGCATGTCCTCCGTTTTCATCAGGAAGGCGGGCCTCGCACCGAACTCCATTACCATGTGCCGCACGGCGATGACGCCCACCATCCCGATGCCCGGGTACCCCTCGATAAGCACCTTGCACTCGGGCACCTCGTCCACCACGCGGATGAACTCAACGCGGCCCACCGGGACACCCCCGTCCGATGGGGGCGCAAGGGAACAAAAGGCTACTGCGAACCCAGCCTCCGCTCCACCTCTCGCTGCATCCTCAGGAGCTTGCGCTGGCCGTTCCCCAGGATGCCCACCCGACGCCCGCGCCGGGCCTCGCTCAGCGCTCGTTCCACCACCTCCTCCTCCGAAACCTCCCGCGCGTCCAGCCCGGCCCGTCGGAGCTCCTTCAGGACGTCCGGCACGGTCTCCCGGGACAGGCCCGGGAAGACGAACGCCCGCTCAACGCCCGCCTCCAGGAGCAGCTCGCCCAGGCCACGGACCCGGTAGTCCTCGCCCGGGCGGGGACTCCCCCAGAACACGGTGTCGAAGGGGCCGTAGTCCCGCACAACGGCTCGCAGGGCCGAGAGGTTGTCCGTCTTCCCCACGACCAGGGCGCCGCCGTCGACTCGGTACTCGCGCACCCGACCCGGGACGCCCCGGAAGTCGGCCAGCAGGTCGGAGAGATCCCCCGGCTCCTCGCCGGTCACCGCGGAAACGGCCGCGAGGGCGGCCTTCGCGTCCAGCTCGTAGAACCGGCCACGGAGCGGCAGCCTCGGGCTCACGTCCAGACGGTCGAAGCAGACGGGGTCGGAGGACATGCGGCGCACCACGTCCCGCTCGCGCCCCGAGCACTTGACCACGGCCACCTCGGCCGCGTCGCAGAACCGGGCCGCCCGCTCCGCGTACCGGTCCAGCGAGCCGTGATGGTCCAGGTGATCGCGGCCCAGGTTGAGGAACACCGCCACGTCGTAGTCCGGGGCGCGGGTGACGAAGTAGTCGAGCGTCATGTCGCAGACCTCGCACACCACCACGTCCGGACGCTTCCGCTCCGCGCGGACGTAGAGGGTGGCGTACCCGTCGAACCCGCCGCCGGCGTTCCCCCCGAGCAGGTGGTCAACGTCGAGGGCGTC
>JBDOKE010000231.1:0-13199 GCA_039833815.1 Methanobacteriota archaeon
GCGGTTCGAGCCGCCGGACCCAGACCGATGGTGGGAGCGGAGCGCGCTGCGGCTGACCGAACCGAAGGTCACGGATCGGGTACTGAGGTTCATCCGATCGGGGCTCTCGGTGCACCGGCCCGAGGGGCGCGAGCGCCGGCCCCACCCGGAGTCCGTGGACGAGGTCGACCAGGCCACCAGGAGGGCGATGGGTGAGATCATGAAAAGGGCCGCGAGGGAGGGGAAGGCCTCTCAAAAGCTTGGTGAAATCCTGAGCCGCATCCGCCGGGAGGTCGCGTCCGAGTGCGACGACCCGGAGGAGGCCGTGAGACGGTTTCGAGAGCGGGCGGAGGAGGTCCTGAGACGATGGTCGAGTGGAGACTGATCCGCTGGGACGTGCTGGAGCGGCGCAGGTACCAGGTCAACTCGGCCCGGGAGATCCTGGAAAGCTGGGAAAACACCCTCGTCGTGATGCCCACCGGCCTGGGAAAGACGGTCGTAGGGGTGCTGACGATCGCCGGCGCGCTGGAGGAGCGCGGCGGTCAGGCCCTGATGCTGGCCCCCACCGTGCCGCTCGTAGAGCAGCACGCCCGGTTCCTCAAGCGGGTGACGGAGGGGCTGGAGGTTCTGGCGCTGACGGGGCGCGTTCGACCGGACGAGCGCAAGACCCTGTGGAAGCGGGCGGACGTGGTGGTCGCCACGCCGCACGTCGTCCGGAACGACATGATCGAGGGCCGGGTCTCCCCGGACCGGTTCACGGTTGCGGTCTTCGACGAGGCGCACCGGGCCGTGGGTGGGTACCCGTACGTGTACGTGGCCCGGGAGCTGGACGGGCTGATCGTGGGCCTGACCGCCTCGCCCGGCTCCGACGTCGGCCGGATCAACAAGGTGGTGCGAAACCTCGGAATCGAGCGGATCATCGTCAAGACGGAGGAGGACCCGGACGTGAAGCCCTACCTGGGTCGGGTGCGGGTGGAGTGGGTGGACGTGGAGCTGCCCGATTGGTTCGAGGAGGCGCGAGAGGGGCTGCATCGGGCGTACCGGCGCCGGCTCGAGACGCTCCTGGACATGGGGGTCCTGGACCGAGTCTCCGGGGTCTGGACGGGCCGCCTGCTCTCGCTGCGGGAGGAGCTGCGGGAGTTGAAGGCCCGGAGGCGGGAGCGGGCGGACTTCTACGCCCGGGCGCTCGGGGTGGTGGCGGAGGCGATCCGGCTGGCCAAGGGTCGGGAGATCTTGGAGACGCAGGGGATGCGACCGTTCCTCCGGTACGTGGAGCGGCTGAGGGATCGGCAGCGGGGCCTGGCGCTTCGGCGCGTGCTCGGGGACCCGGACCTGCAGCGCGCCGTGCGGGTGGCGAAGAGGGCCGTGAACCGAGGGCGTCCGGACCACCCGAAGCTGCCCCGGGTGCTGGAGCTGGTGGGCGAGTCGGGAACGGCCCTCGTGTTCACCCAGTACGTGGACACGGCCCGCCTACTGCACCGGTTCCTGAGTGAGGAGGGCGTGCCCGCGTCGCTCCTGCTCGGCAAGCAGCACATGAGCGAGAAGGAGCAGGTGGAGGCGATCGAGCGGGTCCGGTCCGGGGAGGTCCGGGTGCTGATTTCCACGAGCGTGGGGGAGGAGGGGCTCGACCTGCCGGCCTGCGATCGGGTGATCCTGTACGAGCCGGTTCCCTCGGAGATCCGGACCGTGCAACGGATCGGGCGCACGGCGAGGGACGGGTCCTCGGGCACGGCCTACGTGCTCGTATCCCGGGGCCGGTTCTCCACCCTGGACGAGATCTACTTCCACGTGTCCCGGGCCCGGGAGCGGAAGATGCTGAAGGCGGTTCGACGGGTGCAACGGCGGCTGCGATCCGAGCGGTCGGGCCGACCCTCCGGGGGCGGTCGGAGGGTGGTCCGGAGGCGGGGCGATGGTCGGGCGGTCTCACTGACGCGGTTCCTGAAGGGAGAGGGCTCCTCGGGGGAGCGTGAGGGTGGGGAGAGGGACGAGGTCCCGCCGCACGTGCCCACGATCGTGGTGGACTCTCGGGAGATGAACACGAGGGTGGTGGAGCACCTTCGGCGGCGCCCGGTGAGGTTGGAGCGGGACAATCTGGAGGTGGCTGATTACGTGATCGGGGAGCGGGTGGGGGTGGAGCGGAAGTCGGAGCGGGACTTCGCGGAGTCGCTGAAGGATGGGCGGTTGATGGACCAGGCGCGGGAGCTGTCTCGGGAGTTTGAGCGTCCGGTGCTGATCGTGGAGGGGAATCCGCGCCGGGAGGTGGAGCCGGAGTCCGTGGACGGGGCGCTCGCGGCCCTGGCGGTGGATTTCGGGTTGACAGTGCTGCAGTCGTCGGGTCCGGATGAGACGGCTGAGCTACTGTACCGGATGGCGCGTCGGGTGTCTAGGGACGAGCGTCCCGCGCAGCCCCGGCGCAGGAGGGACGTGGAGGATCTAAGGGTGGAGATGCTCTCGTGCATTCCGGGGGTGGGTCCGGAACTAGCGAGGAGGTTGCTGGAGCGGTTCGGGTCCGTGGGCCGGGTGGTCACGGCGGAGGTCAGCGAGCTGAAGCGGGTGGAGGGGATCGGCGAGCGTAGGGCTCGGGAGATCAGAAGATTCCTATGGGGGCGTGAGGGGGGCGGGGGTTAGAGGAACTCGTCGGCGCGCGGCATGATGCAGGTGATGGCCTTCTCCACGTCCTCGCGCTGCACGGTCTTCCGGTCGTCCTCGTCGGCGTACTCGGCGGCCCGCTCGCCCAGCTCCTCGGTGATCCGGCAGATCAGCTTGTTGTACAGGTCCACGGCGTCGGCGCTCGCACGCTCGACGCCCGCCTCCTTGAGGATGCGTCGCACGGTGGCCCGGCCGAAGAGCTCTCCGTCGTACTCCTCGGCCCCGTCCACCATCAGGACCTGGGTCAGCGCCTTCAGGTGCTCCTCCATGAGCGTCTTCTTGCCCGAGGCGTCCAGGATGGCCTTGGAGGAGTCGGCGGCGTACCGGGCCATCTTCGGGACGAACTCGTAGATCACGTCCTTAGCCTCCTGGCTCAGCCTCCTCTCGCCGATGCCCTGCCGGAAGATCCGCTCGATGGCCGCCTTGGGTAGTTCCACGGCCATCACGATCACCCCGGATCCGGTGTTCCCGAGCCAGGGTCCGGTACCTCCGTGGAATCAGGGTTCTTTAGGTTTTGGGTGCATTCCGTCCGTATCCAGGGTGTTCGGATCTGACCAGATCAGCGCGCGGGCAGCTTCGCGTGCCCGGTTAAGAACAGCAGGATCAGAACGAGGAAACCTACCACGAGGGTGATCGTAGCGGCCAGCGGGGCGATCCTCACCACGAGCGCGAGCAGCCTCCGCTTATCCCTCTCGCGCAACACGATCGGCCCGCCTCAGTGGCTCCGTGCTGAACATGTACTGCGTCGCGGTGGGAAGCCTTCGGCGCACCTTCCGAACGTCCAGATAGTTCAACTCCACCCGCTCCTGACCGAACTTCCACTCCTCCCCCAATATCTCGCAGACGACGCGAACCTCGGCCCTCCCGCGGACGATGGCCGTGCCGGAGTACCCGAGCTCGATGAGTATGGGCAGCTTCAGCCGACCGTGCAGGTACTTCGGCAGCAGCTCGGCTAGCAGCTCGAGCTCCTCGCGCCGGAAGTAGTGCTTCGTCCCGTCGCGGTTGACGACGTGGGGGCGCTCCTCCCGTAGGAGCTCGTCCAGGGTCTTCCGGCGGCGCGGCAGGTGCCGGTTGATCCGCAGGATCTCCTGCATCAGCTTCCGATCGAGGGTGTCGCGGGAGGAGGGAGAGGGGTCGCGCAACCCTACTCACCTCTCAGGTCGACCAGGATGAGCACGCCCAGCACGTCGCCCTTCCGGATCTTCCCGTGCCTAACGGCGGCGAAGTAGACCCTCTCCACCTTCCGCCCGATCTCCATCATCTTGGGGTGCTCCTCGCCGACGGCGATCACGTGACCGTAGGGGTTCCGGGCGTACGGGGACAGCAGCACCATCGTGTGCGGCGGGATCTCGATGGGCTCCACCTCGATGATTAGGTCCTCTCCCTCCTCCACGGTCACGTCTTCGGCCGAAATGATCGGGCGGAACTGACCCTTAAACGTGTCCGCCTTGAAGTCGTACGGCTCCCGTCGCCGCCGGACGCGCTCGGCCACGCGGCGCTTTGCCACGGTCACGAAGACCAACGCCGACTCCCCCTACTCCAGCTCCGGCAGCTCGGCCCCGGACTCGCGCAGCCGCTCCTCGAGCTCCTCCACGCGCCTCCGCTCGATCATGCTCTTAACCCGCTTCAGCCGGACGAAGTTCTCGCGCTCCTGTTCGTCCAGCTTCATCTCGATGTACTTCTCCGTGCTCTCCAGCCGCGGGATCACGATGTGCTCCAGCGCGTTCACGCGCCGCTTCGTCCGCTCGATCTCCTCCGCCATCAGCCGCAGCGTCTCCTCAATCTCGGCCAGCTCCAGGACGGCGTCCAGAGCCTCCCGGAACGCGTGCACCGCCTCGTCCAGGGCCCCGGACGTGTCCGCGAAGCCGTAGGCCAGCCGCACCCCACCGTCCCCGCTCACCCGCTCCAGGATGGGAACGACGACGCCCATCACGTTGCGGGATCCCACGTCGACCCGCACCTCCTCCGCCGCGGCCATCGACGCACACCTCACGCCCGCCGCACCGACCGTGGTCTTCGCCGCCGCGAGCTTCTCGTAGGCCTTCATCAGCTTCTCAACGGCCCGCTCCCGCACCTCTGAGGCCTTCTTTACCAGGTCGAAGAACTCCATGATGAGCGCGTCGCGCTTCTCCTTCAGCAGCTTGTGTCCCTTCTTGGCCAGCTCGATCCGGTCCTTGAGCTTGAGCAGCTCCATCCGCGTCGGGTTAACGTCCTCGAGAATGTCCTGCTGCGTCACCCCGGACCGCCCCCGAGGGGCCGTGGTGGTGGGGAGGGAGGTTACCCCGCTACTCCTCCGACTCCTCGGACTCCTCTTCCTCCCTCTTCTCCTCCCGGTACTTCGGGTGGTACTTCTTGATGTACTCCTCGCTGACTCGCTTCAGCTCGCGCTCCGGCAGGATCGCGAGCAGCTCCCAGCCCAGGTCCAGCGTCTCCTCGATGTCCCGGTTCTCGTCGCGACCCTGCTTCACGAACCGCTGCTCGAACTCGTCCGCGAACTTCAGGAACTTCCGGTCCCGCTCCGTCAGCGCCTCCTCTCCGACCACCGCCACCAGGTCGCGCAGGTCCCGGCCCTCCGCGTAGGCGGCGTACAGCTGGTTCGCCAGGTCCGCGTGGTCCTCCCGCGTCTTGCCGGGTCCGATGCCCTCGTCCATCAGCCGCGAGAGCGACGGCAGCACGTCGATCGGCGGGTAGATACCGCGCCGGTGCAGGTCTCGGCTCAGCACGATCTGGCCCTCGGTGATGTAGCCCGTCAGGTCCGGGATCGGGTGCGTGATGTCGTCGTGCGGCATCGTCAGGATGGGCATCTGCGTGATCGAGCCCTTCCGGCCCCGGATGCAGCCGGCCCGCTCGTAGATGGTGGCCAGGTCCGTGTACATGTAGCCCGGGTAGCCGCGTCGACCGGGCACCTCTTCGCGCGCCGCCGAGATCTCACGCAGGGCCTCGCAGTAGTTCGTCATGTCCGTCAGGATGACCAGCACGTGCATGTCCTGCTCGAACGCCAGGTACTCGGCGATGGTCAGGGCGATCCGCGGCGTGATGATCCGCTCCATCGCCGGGTCGTCCGCTAGGTTCAGGATCAGTACGGCCCGGTCCAGGGCGCCGGTCTCCTCGAACTCCCGGCGGAAGAAGGCCGCCTCCTCGTGCGTGATCCCCATCGCGGCGAAAACGACCGCGAACTCCTCCTCCTCGCCGGGCACCGTGGCCTGCCGGGCGATCTGGGCGGCGAGCTCGTTGTGCGGTAGACCGGAGCCGGAGAAGATCGGCAGCTTCTGACCGCGCACCAGGGTGTTCATGCCGTCGATCGCGGAGATGCCCGTCTGGATGAAGTCGCTCGGGTACTTGCGCGCGGCCGGGTTGATCGGGGCGCCGTGGATGTCCAGCTCGTCCTCCGGGACGACCTCGGGGCCACCGTCGATGGGCTCTCCACGACCGTTGAGGATGCGACCCAGGAGGTCCGTGGACACCGGGACCTTGAGCGTCTCGCCGGTGAACCGGACCTTGGTTGAGGTGGCGTCGATTCCGGACGTGCCCTCGAAGACCTGCACGACGGCGGCGTCCTCGCGCGTCTCCAGGACCTGGCCGTGTCGTACCTCGCCCGTGGGGAGCTCGACCTCCACGACCTCCCCGTACTTGGCCCCCTCCACGCCCTCGACGACCATCAGCGGTCCGGAGATTTCAGAAATGGTGGTGTACTCCTTGCCGGCGTCCTCGGGCCGCTCGGACTCGGCCACCCGGCCTACCCCCAGGGGGCTCGCCCGTTGGAGTTCTTTCACGTGGTGAAGGACGAGCGCGCGGTTGTGGTGGAGTTCGACCACCCGGTGAAGTACGTTTCGAGTGCCTTCTACTCCCGAGGAACGGGCCGGACCCGGTGGGTCGCGAACCTGAGGGTGGAGAAGGACTGGAGGCACGAGGACCCGCGGTCCTACGTGCGGGAGCGGTTGCGGGAGCTGGGCCTGGACCCGGAAGAAACCGTCGCCTTCCTGACCGCGGCGGACGTGGGGCGGGCGGCAACGATTCAAAAGGGTGACGTTTTCGCGCTGGCCACGGCCGGGTTCAGCAACGCCTACTGCTCCCGCTCTAAGCCCGGGGCGCGCGGGCCCGGGACCGTGAACGTGATCGTCGTCGTGGGGCGCCCGCTCTCCCGCCGCTCGCTGGTCGAGGCGCTCGCGTGGACGGTGGAGGCCAAGTGCCACGCGGTCCTTCGGCTGCTGCTGGGGAACGAGGGCCCCTCCCTCGGCACGACCACGGACTCCGTCCTCGTCGCGTGCCCGCCGGGCGAGCACCGGGACGTGTTCTGCGGGCCCGCGACCGGGCTCGGGGAGCGGCTGATGAACGCCGTGGAGGAGGCGGTGCTCACCGCGGCCGAGCGCGCCGGGTACTCGCCCACCCCGTCGGTCGTCGAGCTGCTGGAGCGGGAGGGGATCACGCTGGACGATCTCGTCGAGGCGGGCCGGGAGCTCTTCGTGGGTGAGTGGTCGGAGGAGTACGAGGAGCGGGTGCGGGAGGAGCTTGAGCGCGCCCTGAAGAACCCCAACGTGGCCCTGTCGGTGTTCGCGGCCGTGCTCGTGGACCGGTTCCTGCGCCTGGGATCCTACCCGAGGGAGTGCGAGGGGGTGGAGGAGGACCCCGGGTGGATCTACTTCGACGAGGTGCTCGGGCAGTTCGTGGCCCTGGAGCTGGGCGGGTTCGCGGGGCTCTTTAACTTCGGCCGGTACGATCGGGAGAAGCCCGGGATCCTGGGGAAGGTGGACGAGCGGTGGTTGACGCTCGACGACGTGCTGGCCGGACTGATCGGTGGGGCGATGGCCGCGACGTTCAAGCGGGAGTGAGGGGACTGACGATGCCGCTGGGCGCGATCCGGTTCCTGACGGTGCTCCCGGTGGGTCCCCACCCGGAGCCCGAGGAGGTCGGCAAGTACGCGTGGCTGGGGCTGCCGACCGTCGGTCTGATCAGCGGCCTGATCGCGGGGGTGGTGGACTGGCTGCTCCGGGGTAGTCCGGCCGCGGGCCCGGCGGCGGTCGGCGCGCTCGTTCTGCTGGAGGGCGCGCAGCACCTGGACGGACTGGTCGACCTCGGGGACGCGGTCCTGGCCTGGATGGCCGGCGGGGACCCGGAGCGGGCGATGAAGGACGCGCGCGTTGGGGTGGGCGGGCTGGCCGCCGGTGCGCTGGCACTGATCACGCTGTCGGCGTGCCTCTCCTCGATCCCGTTTTACGCGCTGGTGCCGTTGGAGGTGTGGTCCAGGTACGCGGCGCTGCCCCTGGCCGCGGTGGGCGAGCCGCCGGAGTACAGCGTCTCCGGGCGGGTCTTCACGGAGCACGTGGACGCGGACCAGGTGCTGCTCGGCGGCGTCGTATCCGTCCTCCTCTCCCTGCCCTACTCGCCCGAGGCGACGCTGATCTGCGCGCTGTGCGCGCTTGCATCCTCGTGGCTCTCTCTGCTGCTGGCGGAGCGGGTGATTGGAGGCGTGAACGGGGACGTGCTGGGTGCCGCGGTATGGATCGCCCGGGCGTTGAGTGGGATCCCCCTCAGCTGCCTGCCCTGGTGATGGCGGGGGGACGGGCCCGCCGGATGGGTGGGGTTGAAAAGCCGGCGGTGCGGCTGGGCGGGGAGCCGCTGCTGGCCCGCGTCCTCCGGGCGCTCGACGGGTGCCGGCTCGTGTCCGAGGTGCACGTGGTCACCACGCCCCGGCACCGGGTCACGCGAAGGATCGCGGAGGAGCTGGGGGCCGGGGTCGTGCTCACCCCCGGCCGCGGGTACGTGCGCGACCTGCGCGAGGCGCTCGGTCGGACCGGCACGCCCGCGCTGACGGTCGGGTCGGACCTCCCCGCCCTGACGCCCGGGCTCGTCGAGCGGATCGTGCGGCTGTGGGCGTCGCTCCCGCGCCCGTCCATGTCCGTCTGGGTGCCGGTGCGGAGGGTCGTGCGGCTGGGGCTCAGCCTTTGGGGTCGGTTCCTGGACCGGGTGGGAGGGGTGCCGGCCGTCCCGGCCGGGATCAACGTGGTGGGTGGCGTGCGGGAGACCCCGGAGGATCGCGTGCTGATCGACGATCCCCGGCTCGCGTGCAACGTTAACACCGTTCACGACCTAAACCGCGTGCGGGGGTTCCTCGGCCTTGGCGAACAGGAAACGGGAGATGAGGGTCTCGGAGCTCATTCGGAAGCACGTGATCACGAACAAGGGGAATGATCTGGGGGTGGTGACGGAGGTGGAGCTGGCGTGGAAGGACAAGTGCATCCGGGCGCTGCTGGTCGAGCCCTCGAAGGAGTACCTGAAAAAAAGGTCCGGCAGGCGTGGGTTCGTGGAGGTGCCGTGGAGCTCCGTGCTGGCCGTGGGCAAGTACATCCTAGCGGACGAGGAGAAGATCAGGTTCCGGCAGGAGCGGGGCGGTTAACCACCCTCGCAGACGTGGTCGCCCGTCGCCTCGCTGAACGCCTCCTCGAGCTCTTTGATCTTCTTTAGGACGTCCTGCACGTCCTCCTGGCGCTCCTTACGCTCCACCCGCTCCGCACGCTCCAGCTGATCCTCCCGGTAGTACAGTCCGGTGGAGTCGAGCTTGTACCAGCGCCGTCCGCCCTCCTCCTTCACGTCGACGATCTTGCCCACGGTGCCCGTCCGGACGTAGCGGGCGTAGTCTCCCACCTTGAGGGCCATCGGGGCGTCCCCGCCCAAACGTTATGTCAATCATAACGATATCGGGTGGCGCCGGGGCCGGGATTTGAACCCGGGCGGCCCATACGGGCCACGGGATTAGCAGTCCCGCGCCTTGGACCGGGCTCGGCCGCCCCGGCGTCCTCCGTCCCCGAACCCTTCCCGGAGCTTTTAAAGGTTTACCCCGTCAGCCGGCGGAGCGCCTCCGCGACCGGGCCCGCGGCGCTGACCCGCTCGTACGGCGTGGGCACCGTGTCCGTGGCGATGATGTCCTTGAACCCGGCCGCCAGCAGCCGAGAGGCCGCGTTCCGGGTGAGCAGCGCGTGCGTGCAGGCCGCGTAGAGCTCCTCCGCCCCCTGCTCCCGCAGCGCCTTGGCGGCCTCGATCATGGTCCCTCCCGTGTCGATCATGTCGTCCACGAGGACCACCGTCCTCCCCTCCACGTCCAGCTCCTTGGGGTGGATCCTCACCTCCTCGCCGCTGATCCGCTCCTTCTCCAGGTGATCGTGGTCCGCGTCGCAGACGGAGGCGACGCGCTCCGCCAGCTCCCTGGCCCCCTCGTCCGGGGCGATGACGGCGAGCTCCTCGCCCTCGAACCGCTCGCGCAGGTACTCCCCGAGCTCCCCGGCCGCGGTCACGTTCTCGGCGGGCACGTCGAAGAACTCGAGCGTGCGGGGCTCGTGCAGGTCCACGGTCACGAAGGCGTCGGCGTTGGCGGAGATCGCGCGGGCCACGGCGCGGAAGGACACGGGCTCACCCGGCTCGAAGCGCCGGTCCTGGCGGGAGTAGGCCGCGTAGGGGATCACGGCAATGACGCGCTCGGCCCCGTTCTCGCGGGCGGCGTCGAGCGCGATGAGGCCCTTGACCAGGTTCTCGTCCTGGGGCGGGACCATCGAGTGGACCAGGATCGCCGTCCCCTCCAGCTCCGGCGGCACCCGGACGATTTGCTCCCCGTCGGGGAACCGGTCCTCCTCCACCGGGGCGAGCCTCGCGCCCAGCGCGTCGGCCAGCCGGCGGGCGAGCCGGTTCCCCTCGGCCGTGGCGAGGACGATCAATCGGAGGCCCCCCGGAGCTCCTCCGGGCTGACGCGCTTCGGGGTCCAGGTCCCGTCGTGCAGGTCGTGCAGGCAGTTCACGGCGACGCCCTTCTCCTTGACCAGCTCGATCGCCTCGGCGGCGGCCTTGGCGGCGGCGACGGTGGTGATGTACGGGACCTTAAACTTGACCGCGGCGCGCCGGATCGCGTAGCCGTCGCGGCGCGCGTCCTTGCCCCGGGTGGGCGTGTTGATCACGAGGTCGACCTCGCCCTCCCGGATCAAGTCGACGACGTTCGGGTGCCCCTCGGAGACCTTCCTCACGACCTCGCACTCGATCCCGTGGTCTCGCAGGAACCGGGCCGTCCCGCGGGTGGCGAGCAGGTCGAACCCGAGCTCCCTGAGCTTCCGGGCCACGGGCACGATCTCCGGCTTGTCCCGATCGGCGACGGAGAGGACGACCGTTCCCTCCAGCGGCAGCTCGTGACCGGCGGCCAGCTGGGCCTTCCAGTAGGCCGCGCCGAAGGTGCGGTCGATGCCCATCACCTCGCCCGTCGACTTCATCTCCGGGCCGAGGACCGGGTCCACGCCCGGCCACTTCTCGAAGGAGAAGACGGCCTCCTTCACGGCGACGACGTCGAGGTCGAAGGTTTGGGCGTCGCCCGGGTGCTCCAGCCCCATCTCCTCCATGATGTCCGGGATCTCGCGGCCGAGGATCGCCTTCGTGGCGATCTTGGCCAGGGGCGCCCCGGTGGCCTTGCTGATGAACGGGACCGTGCGGCTCGCCCGCGGGTTCGCCTCGATCACGTAGACGGTGTCGTCCTCCGGGTCGTACACGAACTGGATGTTGATCAGGCCGACCACGTTGGCGGCCTCGGCGATGTCGCGCGCGTACTCGAGGATCGTCTCCTGCGCGTGCTCGGGCAGCGTCTGCGGGGGCACCACGCAGGCCGAGTCGCCCGAGTGCACGCCCGCCTCCTCGATGTGCTCCATGATCTGCGGGATGAGGAGGTGGCCGGCCTCGTCGCGCGCGCCGTCGATCTCGCACTCGATCCCGCCCTCGATGAACTTGTCGATCAGGATCGGGTGCTCGGGCGAGACGCGCGCGGCCTCCTCGATGTACCGGCGCAGCTCCTCCTCATCGTACACGATCTCCATGGCCCGGCCGCCGATCACGTAGGATGGGCGGACGAGGACCGGGTACCCGATCTGCTCCGCGATCTCGACCGCCTCATCCGGCTCCCGGGCCGTCCCGCTCTCGGGCTGGGGGATGCCCAGGCGCTCGAGCAGTCGGGAGAACTTGTCCCGGTCCTCCAGCTTGTCCACGTTCCTCGGGTCGGTGCCGAGGATCGGGACGCCGCGCTCTGCCAGGGGAACGGTGAGGTTGACGGCCGTCTGGCCGCCGAACTGGGTGAGCACGCCCAGGGGGCGCTCCTTCTCGACGACGTTGAGCACGTCCTCGAGGGTGAGGGGCTCGAAGTAGAGCTTGTCCGACGTGTCGTAGTCCGTGGAGACCGTCTCCGGGTTGTTGTTGATGATGATGGCCCGGTAGCCCTCCTCCTGGATGGCCCAGACCGCGTGCACGGTGCAGTAGTCGAACTCGATCCCCTGACCGATGCGGTTGGGGCCCGCGCCGATGACCACGATTTTATCCCGGGGTTCGCCCATCCGGCCGCACCCGCACGCTGAGCGCGCCCTCGAGCGCTTAGAATGATTTCGGGAGGGTGGAAGGTTGGAGGAGGCGAAGCGGGACGCGGCGCGACGGGCGGTGGAGGCGTTGGAGTCCGAGGGCGTCGAACTGGTGGCGGTGGGTGCGGGGACGACGGTGGAGGCGTTCCTGCGGGAGCTGGCGGAGCGTCGGCCGGGGATCCGGGTGTTCACGACGATCCCTGGGACGCTGTCCGTCTGCCGGGAGCTGGGGCTGGAGGTCGTGGCGACGCCGCCGGAGGAGATCCCGGTGGCCGTGGACGGGGCGGACGCGGTGGACGAGGATCGGAACCTGATCAAGGGCGGGGGCGCCTGTCACGCGCTGGAGAAGGCGCTCGATTACGCGGCGGAGGAGTTCTGGGTGATCGTGGACGAGTCGAAGCTGGTGGAGGACCTGTGGGAGGTGCCGGTGCCGGTGGAGGTGCTGCGGGGCTGCTACGAGCTGACCCTGCGGGAGCTGCGGAGGTTCGGGCGGGTGCGACCGCGGCGCTGCGAGGGCAAGTACGGCCCGGTCGCGTCGGATCACGGCAACCCGATCGTGGACCTGAAGGTGGAGGGAGAGTGGGACCCCGGGGAGCTGGAGCGGGAGCTCGCGTCCGTTCCGGGCGTCGTGGAGTCCGGAGTCTTCCCGGGGGACAAGGTAGATAGGCTGATCGTCGGGCGGGCGTGAGGGGGTCGATCCCTTGCGAATTCCCCCCATCGTGGTCAATTTCAAGACGTACTCGGAGGCGGTGGGTGACCGCGCCGTCCGGCTCGCCAAGGTCGCGGTGGAGGTGGCGGAGGAGACCGGGGTGGAGATCGGCGTCTGCCCGGCGCACACGGACCTGTACCGGGTGGCGCGGGCGGTGGATGGGGACGGCGTGCTCGTGCTGGCGCAGGCCGTGGACGCGGCCGAGCCAGGGAGCCGGACGGGTCACGTGACCCCCGAGATGGTGGTCGAGGCCGGGGCGGACGGGACGCTGCTGAATCACTCGGAGCGCCGGATGCGGCTGGACGACCTGAAGGACGTGTGCCGGGCGTGCATGAACGAGGGGCTGCTGACCATCGTCTGCGCGAGCGACGCGATGGCGGCCCGGGCCGCGGGCGCGCTGCAGCCGCACGCGGTGGCGGTGGAGCCACCTGAGCTCATCGGGACGGGCACGCCGGTGTCCAAGGCGGACCCGGAGGTGGTGGAGCGAAG
>JBDOKE010000232.1:0-8325 GCA_039833815.1 Methanobacteriota archaeon
ACGACGCGGACCAGCCCGGCCCGCTCCAGCTCCTTCAGGTGGTGATGCACCGTCGACTTGGACATGCCCAGCTCTCGGGCCAGATCGGACAGCGTCATCGGTCCACGCTCCCGGAGCAGCTTCAGGATCCGGCGCCGGGACTCGCTGTTCAGGGCCTTGGCCATATCTTCTGGAACGTTAACTAAGAGTCTCACGCGGGACCCCCCAAAGGTAACCGTCCCGCCCCCGACCTCACTAGTGTTCGATGTTCATCTAATTTGCCCGGATGGGGGAGGGGGGAGGGGGGCTACCCCTCCTTCCGGACGATGACTCGACAGTGGCTGCGCTCTATGGGGTCGTGCTCCAGCTTCACGTCGTCCCGACCCATCGCCTTGAGCAGCTCCTCCATGGTCGTCACGAAGGGGCACACGTTGTACCCGAACACCGCCTCGCGCAGCTTCGGGTGCTGCTCTACGAACTCCTCCACCAGGTCCCGGGTGCAGATCTTGCAGCCCTTGATCTCCACCACCGTCTCGGAGTCCTCCTCGGTCACCTCGGGGTCGGCGCCCAGCAGTCTCTCCGCGGCCTCTCGAATCAGGTCAACTGGGTCGTAATCCTCCAGCTCCCGATGCTCCCGCAGCAGGGCTCGGGCGGCGTTTCGGCACACCGATCTCCTTAGGGCCGGGGCCCGGTTACCAAGTAGCTCCGCGGAGGTCACCACGTACGAGTACATGAACGCGCGCAGGAAGTCTCGGAGGCCGATCTCCATCTCGGCTTCCCCGGCAGAGGGCGGGGGCTGGGTGGCAAAAAAATGAATCACGGGCCTGAGGGGTGGTAGGGGCGCCACGTCGCGCACCGGGAGTCGGAGATCCGCCCCCGCTTGTCCTGAGCCAACCGCTCCAGCACCTTCGGGTCGCCCTCGCTCACCTCCTTGGTCTCCAGCCTTCCGGCGTCCACGGCGGACTGCAGGATCTCCTCGCCCCGGTCGGTGCGCGTCAGCACGACGTTCCACCCGTCCGGGGCGCCGGTGGATCCGACGCTCACGTCCGCGTCCTCGGCCGTTAGGTCGGTGCAGAAGTGGCACGCCTCGTTGGCGTACTGGCTCAGCCGTGATACGGGCACCGTCCGCTCCTCACCGTCCTTGGTGACCACGGTGAACTTGCCCGCCGTGATGTCCATGCGCTCCACCTGGGAGGGGTCGATACCGAGCTCCTCGCGCAGCAGGCGCCGCAGGTTCTCGTACTCCAGGTTCTCGGAGCAGAAGATGCCCACGAGCAGCCGGACGCGCTCCGCGACGTCGGCCACCCCGTGCGCGTACCGCTCCGCCTTCCGCACGGCGGTGATCTGGCACGGCGTGCCGACCAGGGCGACCGACTCGTGGGCGCTCACGGCCTCCTCGAGCAGGCTCACGTTCGGTGAGATGGCGTACTTCGAGCCAGCCGCCTCGAGCAGCTCCTCGGGGCTCGTGGCGATGATGGGCTCGGGCTTCCACGGGTCGGATCCGGTCGTCGCCACGATCGCGGCCTCGACGAGCCCCTCCTCGAGGGCGTGGGTGAGGAGGGCGGTGGTGACGCCGCCGTCCTGACCGGACTCGCGGACGCGCTCGTCCGCGGCCCGGGCCAGGTACGCACTCCGGTACTCACCCACGAGCTCGGGGTCGAGCTCCTCACCGCCGTCGCGCCGGCTCCTGCCGAGCACCTTCCGCAGCAGACCGCGCATGGGGCCTCACCCACCTACGGTCGGAACGACCGGGGGCAGACGACGAAGCACGTGCCGCATCGGATGCATCGTTCCTGCCGGACCTCGGGCTTCTCGTCGAGCGCGATGGCCCGCGCCGGGCACGCGGCGGCGCACGTGCCGCAGCCGACGCAGAACAGGTCCCTCTCGATGACGTCCAGATCGCAGCCCAGGCACAGGTCCTTGTTGGACGTCAGCAGAACGTCCTCCACCTCCAGCTCCGGGCCGCGGACCGGTGCGGGTAGGTCCGGGGCCAGTCCGTGGAAGTCCCCGGACAGGACGCGGTACGACTCGAGTCGGTCCTCGTCGTCCTCCTCCAGCGCCCGGAGGAAGGCGGTGATGGCGTCCTCGGTGGGTGGGCAGCCCGGGATCGCGTAGTCCGTGCCGGCGAACTTGGCGGCCGGGAACACCGTGAAGTGGTACCGGGCGGGCTCTCGCATGCCGATCGTGTGCCGAGCGAAGCCCCCGGTGGCGGCGCAGGAGCCCAGCGTCACGACCGTGTCGGCCGAGTCCACGGCCCGCTCGAGCCGCTCCTGGGCCTCGACGTCCTCGAAGTCCACGGCTCCCTCCACGAACAGGACGTCCACGTCGGGGACGTCCCCGTCGTCCGTCAGGCTCGACCAGGCCAGCTCGTGGCCCGTCCGCCGGCACGCGAGCTCGAGGTTCTCCGCGCAGGACCCGCAGGACATGAGGGAGAGCAGGGCCACCCTCACGGCGCGTACCCCCTAGTGCGTGAGGCACCGTCCGGACAGTCCGAGCGGTCGTAGGGCCGTCTCCACCTGCTCGACCTCCAGCCCGGGCAGCAGGTCGCCCGCGAGGGCCACCTTGAAGTTGGAAGGCGTGATCATCTCGGCCCAGTCCACGCGGCCGTTTCGGAGCCGCAGTCGGACGATCAGGGTCCCCTCCGGGGCCTCCACCGCGGCCGCGCCCTCTCCGGAGCCCTCCTCGGCCTCGGTGCGGAACTCGCCGGTCGCGTCCAGGCTCGAGGCGACGTCCGCGATCCGGTCCAGCAGCTCCGTGAGCTCCTCGGCCCGGGCCGCGTGATGGTCGGCCGGGTGCTCCGCGCCTCCCCGCCGCGCGGCGGGCCCGACCAGCGCGGGCTCCCCGTCGTACCGGGCTACGTGGTTGGTGGCCAGGCTCCTCGTGGTTCGCATCCGGTAGAAGTCCGACGGCGGCAGCACCTCGACCTTGTCGAGGTCCACCTCACCCGCGTACGTGTCCGAGACGCTCAGCTCGGTCGGCCGGCCCCGGGGCTCCACGCTCACCTCCTCTCGGAGCTCGTCCGCCGCCGCCTTGGCCCGGTCTCGCAGCCGCTCCGCCGCCTCGGCCGCGTCCCGGGCCACGCTCTCGAGGCGATCCACCGGCAGCCGCTCGAGCTCCAGCCCGCCCACGGTCACGGCCGGTGGGTGCTGCGGCTTACCGCCCACCATTCGCAGGAGCTCCCGGGCCGCGCGGGCGACCTCGTGGGCCTCCTCCACCGCGTCCGGGACGGCTAGGGCCAGCGTCCGGGCGTGGGAGCGGACCACGTTGGCCATGTTTAGCAGCTCGCGGGCTCGCCTCGCGTCGTCCGGCACGCTCACGTTCAGGGCGTCCTCGGCCGCCTCCGCCACGGCCAGTCCGGCGCTGGCGTCGCAGCCGCGGCACACCCGCTCGGCGGCCACGATGGCGAACTCCACGGGCTTCTCCAGGACCAGCGTCTCCCAGGAGAGGGGGACGGTCGTGGAGCACACCTCGGCGTTCACGACGCGGCCGTCCGAGACCTCCGCCACGACCTTCAGCTCGCCCGGCTCCCCGGTTTTGATCGGTAGGGTTTCCACCTCCATGATCACCACCGTCCCGAAAAGGGTGTGTGAGGAGAGGAATCAGATGCCGAGGCGCTTCCGCTTCTCCTCGATCTTGTCGGCCAGGATCTCGGCGGCCTTCTCCATGTCCGTCTCGATGATCAGCTCGCCACCGGTGAGGTCCGGCAGGTCCTCGGTCAGCGTCTTCGTGACCACCTCGCTCCCGGTTACGGGCGGGACCGGACTCACGTGCAGCGTGAGCCCCAGGGCCAGGGCCGAGGACGCGTCCGCCAGCGCCTGCTCCTCGAGCCACTGCGGTGCGCTCGCGACGGCCGGAACGTCCGGGATGTCGATCTCCTCGCCGGTCTGCTCCCGGAGGATCTCGGCGATCTCGAAGACCAGGTGCTCGATCTTGCCGATCGCGAGGCACGGCCCGTAGTGGAGCACGGGCGGGATACCCAGGTCCTCGCAGACCTGCCGGAGGTTCTCGCCGGCGAGCTCCGCTGCCTCCGGGTTGAACAGGCCGGCGTTGGCCAGGGCCCCGTTCACGCAGCCGGCGCCGAGGACGAGGATGTCCCGCTTGATCATCTCCTTGGCCAGCGTGGCGGCCGGCACGTTGTGCCCGCCGCTGGCCAGGTTCGTGCAGCCCACGATCGCGCAGACGCCGCGGATGGTACCCTCCTGGATCAGCTCGAGCACGTTCTCCCAGCCGACCGCCTCCTCGATGGAGAAGTAGCCAAAGCCCACCACGTTCTCGTGCCGGTGCTCGGGCTCCATGATCTTGTCCTCGTGCCTCGAGCGGCGCTCCTTGAACGCCTCGATGGCCCGCTTGACGGCCTCCTCGGCCACCTCCTCCGCGCGCTCCGGGTCCCACAGGATCAGCTCCGCGCCCCACACCTTGGCCACGTCGTCCACGGCGACCAGCTTAACGTCCAGCTTCTCCCCGTAGAACTTCAGCCCCGGGAACGTGCAGTTGAACTCGCTCACGATCGCGTCCACGAGGCCCGTCGCGGCCAGGGCCTCCGTCGTGAAGTTGTTGCCCGCAAAGCCCGCGTACGTGTCCGGCAGGTGCTCCGCGCGCGCCTCGAAGTCGTCCCCCACGCACGTCGCACCGATGATCCGGATCCCCTTGGCCCCGGCCTTCTTGGCCTCCTCCTCCAGCCGCTCGGCGGCGTCCGTGAGGTACTTCTGCAGGGACATCTGGTGCCCGGTGATCATGATGTTCACGTAGTCCGGGTCCAGGATGCCCGGGCCGCCCTCCGTCTTCGTGATCCTCGGACTCCCGAAGAGGATGTCGTTGATCGTCTCCACGCCGAACAGGGAGACCGGGCCCGTGATCAAGCCCAGCCGGAGCACGTGCAGGAGCATGTCCTCCGGGTCCGAGTTCAGGTTCGTGCTCGTCTTCACCAGCGCGTCGTGAATCTCGGCCTTGGCCCCGCCCGGGATGAGGCCCATCTCCTCGTACATCTCAACACGCCAGTCCGGCACCACGGCCTTGAACACCTCTGACTCCTCGTACCGGGGCCGGTAGATGTCCTCCAGGATGAAGTCCGCGATCTCCTCCGCCACGTCCTCGGGCTTGCCCGAGGCGTCCAGCCCGTAGACCTCGGCCGCGTGCCGCAGGGCCTCCTCGTCCGCGACCTCGTACGGGGAGTCCTCGTCCGCCACGGACTTCAGGGCCCGCGCCGCGTTCTCCAGGCAGTGCACGTAGCACGCGGCGCCCGCGGCCACGTGCCGGAGGAAGTTGCGCGCCACGATCACGTCCGCCGTGGCACCGCACACGCCGCGCGGCGTCTTCTCCGTGATCCGACAAGGCCCGTTCGAGCAGATGTTGCACCACACGCCCTGCTTACCGTACGGGCACTTCGGGAACTGCACCGGCCACCGAATGTGCGGGGTCTCGATCTCGGGAATCTCCTCGTTCAGCCGCTTCGCGTGCTCGACCAGCTCGCGGACGACCTCGTCCGTGTACGGGCACCGCTCCTCCGACATGGAGATCCCCCGGCGCGCGGGATATGTTCGACCCGTGTCGAACAGGGTCCCTGACGATATAAATTTTTCGAACACCATCGAACGGTCGAACCTACTACACCACCGTTAAGGTATGGTGCAGCTAGCGTTACTTATCGGTCGTGGTCCGGTCCCCGCCGAGCGCCCGCTCCAGCGCCCGGACCGCCGCCCGAATGTGCAGCCGGGCCCCCACGTGCAGCGGGGTGTCGCCCAGCCGCTCGTCCACCTCCATCGACGCCGTGCACGGGAAGGAGTGATGCGCCTCGAACGCGGCCTCCCGCACCGCCTCCGGTTCCGCGTCCACGCCCACCAGCCTCCGGGCCACGAACCAGGTGCAGCCGCACGGGGCCGATCGGATCACGTCGGCCCTCACCACGACCCCGTCCTCCACCTTCAGTGACAGTCGAGGGCGCCCGATCCTGCCCCTCTCGCAGAACCGCTCGGTCGCGGGGCCGGGCGGTTTCAGATCGCACCCCGGCCGGGCGATCGCGAGCTCCACACCGGCCTCCTCGCAGTCCTCTCGCAATCGATCCTCGGTCCACGGATCGACCCAGTCGGGGGCCTCGACGGGCACGATCAGGGCCCGGATCTCGTACCGCTCCGGCAGCTCCATCAGCAGATCGGGGTGCAGCCGTACCGCCAGCAGCACGTCAACCCGGGGTAGCTCAGGCAGGTACTCGCTCGGGTCCTCGAGCATCTCGGGTAGCTCCTCGGGTTCGGGGAGCCTCTCCGCGGTGACCAGGGCGTCGAGCAGGGAGTACTCCCCGTACTTGCACCCGTCGCACGCGGACCCGCAAGCCCGGCAATGACCGGGCTCGTTCAGCAGATTGGAGAGGACCCTCTCCCCGAACGGGTGAGAGTAGAGAACGGCGAAGCGCAACCGGTTCACCCGGGGTCCTGAGGGGGCCCGGACCTTTTCCGTCATCGCCCCTCCTTATTGTTTTGATAACCGTAACGATTCCCCGGGGTGGGGGAGGGGCGTGCCTACTCCTTCAGCCGCTCCAGGGCCGCCTCCAGCATCTTCTTGTGGTGCTTCTCGTCGTAGGCCGTCGCCTTCAGCATGGTGATTACCTCATCGTCCAGCTCGTCGGAGTGGTGGTCCGCCTCGTCCATCCGCGTCTCGTAGGCGTTCTGCTCGCCCTCGATCATCTCCTCCATCTTCTCGATTAGCCCGTCCAGGCTGTTCTCTACCTTGCCGGCGATCAGGGCCGCGGCGGCCGCGTGCCGGGCCTCGTCCATGGCCACCTTCTCCAGCACCTCAGCCACGTCCGGGTAACCCTGCTCCCGCGCGACGATGGCCATGGCCATGTAGATGCCTACCTCGGTGGTCTCGCCCTTGAACCACTCCTCTAGGTACTTCTCGAACTCCATACCCGGTTCACCCCCAGGCGGGTGACCTGACCGGACCGTTTTAAACATTTTCGAATTCGATCGAACGGTCGGCGTGCCCGAATCGTGAACCAAGGTCCCGGTTCGGGAACCCTGGTGCTCGGTTTTAACGCGTCTTCTTTTTTACCGACCAGAAAACGTTGGGGGGAGGAGGGGGTCCCCCCGATGGGCCTCGGGCACGTGCTCTGGGCTCTGGTCGGCTCGGACCGGGAAGAGGAGGAGTCGGAGGAGGAGATGCCCGAGATGTGCTCGGCCCTGCTGGTCCCGCGGGTGGTCGGGTCGGAGGCCCGGCCCTAGCCCCGGGCCCTTCCCTTTTCCTTTTTTCTCGGCTTGTTGCGTCACTCCTCGCCCAGGATGTCTCGGAGCTCGCCTCCGGGCGGTACCATGGGGATGATCTCGTCCGGGTCGACGAGTACGTCCACCACGACGGTGCCCGGTGCCTCCAGCGCCTCCTCCACGGCCGATTCCAGGTCCGATGGGTCGTCGACCAGGATCCCGGTCGCCCCGTACGACTCGGTCAGCTGCACGATGTCCGTGCGCTCGTCGAGCTTGGACTCGGACAGTCGCTCGTCGTAGAACAGGCGCTGCCACTGCGCGACCATCCCGAGCAGGCGGTTGTCCATGACGAACACCTTCACCTCGATGTCGTTGTCCACGGCCGTGGCCAGCTCCTGCGCGGTCATCAGGAAGCCGCCGTCCCCGACCACGGCGATCACGGCCTTCTCGGGCGCGGCCACCTTGGCCCCGATCGCGGCCGGCAGCCCGAAGCCCATGGTGCCCAGGCCGCCGGAGGAGATGAACTGTCGGGGCTCCTCGACGGGGAAGTACCGGGCCATCCACATCTGATTCTGGCCCACGTCGGTCACGACGATGAAGTCCCGGTCTCGGAGCGCCTCGTGCAGGACGCGGACGAGCTCCTTCGGGTGCACGCGCTTTCCGGACTCGGTGGGCTCCGGCGGCAGCTCCACCTCGCGCTTGAGCTCCCGTATCCGGTCGCCCCAACTCGTTCGGTCTCGGAGTCCCTTTCGCCGCTTCAGCTCCTTGATCAGGTCGCGTAGGACGAGTTTGGCGTCGCCCACGATGGGAACGTCCGCGGGCACGTTCTTGCCGATCTCGGCCGGGTCGATGTCGACGTGGATGATCTTGGCGTTCGGGGCGAACCCGGAGGGGTCGCCGGTGGTGCGGTCGGAGAAGCGGCAGCCGACGGCGAGGAGCACGTCGCACTCGGTGAGGGCGTAGTTCGCGGCCTTGGTCCCGTGCATGCCGGCCATGCCGAGGGCCAGCGGGTGGTCCTCCGGGAACGCGCCCTTGCCCATCAAGGTGGTGGCGACGGGGGCACCCAGGAGCTCCGCGAGCTCCACCAGCTCGCGGGTCGCGTTGGAGAGGACGCACCCGCCGCCCGCTAGGATGACGGGTCGCTCCGCCTCGG
>JBDOKE010000233.1:0-4552 GCA_039833815.1 Methanobacteriota archaeon
GACAGAGCCTGCGGCGTCCCAGGCACTTAGACATCTCCCGAATGATCTCCTTCACGTCCCGCCTGGAGATCCCTCGGCCCTGGTGCACGAACGCGTGCCGCAGCCTCCGGAGCTTGGAGCACGAGAGGGCCCTCAGCCGCTCCATGAGCGGTCCGAACACCGACTCGTCCACCCGGCGGAGCCGGATCGCGGCGGCGGTCACCCGGGAGGAGAGGTGAAGGAACGTGAGCACGGCCCGACCGCGGCCCTCCTCACCGCGCAGCTCTCGAAGGATCCGCGACGGGTCCTCCCCGTCCCGGAGGGATTCCTCCAGGAGCTCACCGTCGCTATCCAGCAGCCGTGCCATGCGCCGCGCCAGGTGCTCCGGGTCCGTGCTCTTTACGGGTTCCCCGGTGAGGGAGCAGTGCAGCAGCGCGTAGGTGGCCTGGGCGTAGTTCTCGTGGAACATGGTCATCCGGAGGATGAAGTCCCCGTACTCGCCTCGAGCCCACTGGTACCGGGCGTTGTCGAGGATCACCCGCATGTGGTGGAGGATGCGGGCCATTGGGTCCTCGCAGGTCCGCTCCAGCCCCCGGAGCCGGCGGCGGGCGTCGTGTCGCAGTCGCTCCGATCGGGCGGAGCGTAGGACGTCCCGGTACAGCTCCAGAGCCTCATCGTAGTTGAAGTTGAGCTCGCAGTCGCGGGCCCGGAGGTACTCCGGCTCGGTCGGGTCGTCGTACGCCGAGAACTGCTCGGCGACGTTGGCGGCAACCTCGAAGAGCCCGTGCCTCGTCAGGAAACCCTTCATAATCTTGGCCGGGAGGATCAGGGGAGAGGGCTCGGTCCGTACCCGCCGGCCCTCGATTCGCACCGCGTGGAACTCCCGCCAGAGGGAGGCGCCCAGGAGGCGGATGGCCCACTCCAGGTACGTGTCGGTGTCCAGGACCGCGTAAACCTCGCTCTCGCGGAGCTCGGGCCGCCCCCTGAGGCTTCTGAGCACCGACTCCACGTCGTGGAAGACGCTGAAGTCGTGGGGATCGCCCTGGATGACGATGGGGTCCTCCACGCGCAGGTTTCTGACCCGGCGCGCGTACTCGGCGAGGAGCCGGGCGCAGTACTCCGTGTCCTCGGGGTGGTGGCCGCTCCGATGCCCGAGTCTTCGGTAGCCTAGGGGGACAAGCAGAACGCGGTCCTCGCGGTGCCCCTCCTCCTCGGTGATGAACCTCAGAACCACGTCCGGACGCTCCGAGAGGAACTCCGCCGGGTCGGCCTCTCCCGACGTCACCTGCTCGAAGGCCCGGCGCGCGGCCCGGTACAGGTCATCGTCGTCCAGGCTCACGTCCCTAGGCTTGACCACGTAAAGCAGGGTGGCGCTGCATCTCAACCTGCGATCCCGACTCCCCCAGCGTCCGGATCGGGGTGACGGGGTTTGGCGGAGGGGTTCGAGGCGCTGCCCGAGGACGTTCGCGAGATCGTGTACTCGAGGTTTGAGGAGCCCACGCCCCCGCAGCGGGTCGCGATCCCGGAGATCATGAAGGGTAAAAATGTGCTGGTGATCGCCCCCACAAGCTCCGGGAAGACGGAGACGGCCGTGCTCCCCGTCTTCTCGATGGTTCGGGAGCTGGACGAGCCGGGGATCAAGGCGCTGTACATCACCCCGCTTCGGGCCCTGAATCGGGACATCCTCCGCCGAATTAAGTGGTGGGGCGAGAAGCTGGGGCTGGAGGTCGCGGTTCGGCACGGGGACACGCCCGAGAGCGAGCGGCGGAGGCAGGCGGAGGACCCGCCCGACGTGCTCATCACCACCCCGGAGACGCTGCAGGCCATTCTGCCCGGTAAGCGCATGCGAGAGCACCTCTCACACGTGCGGCACGTGATCGTGGACGAGGTGAACGAGCTCGCCCTAGACAAGCGGGGCGTGCAGCTGACGCTCGGGCTGGAGCGGCTCGCCGAGGTGGCTGGGGACTTCCAGCGTATCGGCCTCTCCGCGGCGGTGGGGTCGCCGGAGCGCGTGGGCCGGTTCCTGGCGGGCGATCGGGACGTGGAGGTGCTGGAGATCGAGGCCGAGCGGTACCTGGACGTGTCCGTGGCGCACCCGACGGGGCCGCACGAGGTCAAGGAGCGGCTGGAACTGATCCGGGACCTCGCCCGGGAGCGAGAGTCGGTGCTCGTGTTCACGAACACCCGGCAGATGGCGGAGCTGCTGGCCACCCGGCTGAAGACGGAGTTCGACGATCTCGAGGTGGAGATCCATCACAGCTCGATCTCCCGGGACCGGCGGACCGAGGTGGAGCGGCGGTTCAAGGAGGGCGAGCTGGACGTGCTCGTGTGCACGAGCTCGCTGGAGCTGGGCATTGACATCGGCCACGTGGATCTGGTGGTCCAGTACGGCTCGCCCCGCCAGGTGACGCGCCTCGTGCAGCGGGTGGGGCGCGCGGGTCGGCGGCGCAAGCGGGCGGAGGGGCTCGTGATCACGGGGAACCCGGACGACCTGATGGAGGCGGCCGTGATCTGCCGGCGGGCGGTCCTGGGCGAGCTGGAGCCCACGGAGATCCCGGAGCGCTGCCTCGACGTGCTGGCGCACCAGCTCGTGGGGCTCTGCCTGGACGGGCACGAGGTGACGCTCGACTACGCGCTCCGGGTCTTCCGCCGGGCCTACCCGTACCGGCACCTGGACGAGGACACGCTCCGGGAGGTGGCCGAGTTCCTCGACGAGATCGAGGTGCTCCGGCTGCGCGGGGACCGCGTGTACCGGACGCGGGACGCCTGGCGGTACTACTACGCGAACCTCAGCATGATCCCGGACGAGCGGCACTACCGGGTGGTGACGGAGAACGGCGGGCACGTGAGCGTGCTCGACGAGCCGTTCGTGCTGGAGTACCTCAAGCCCGGGGTCAAGTTCATCTGCGCGGGCCGGCCCTGGATCGTGCAGGACGTGGATCACGACCGGTACGAGGTCGTGGTCACGCCCGCGGAGGCCGTGGAGGGAGCGATCCCCTCCTGGGTGGGCGAGGAGATCCCGGTCCCCTACGAGGTCGCCCGGGAGGTGGGTGAGAGGGTCCGCCGGGTGGCGGAACGGCTCGAGGAGGAGGGGTTCACCGGGGCGGTGGACGAGGCGTCGGAGGCCTTTGGACTCGAGCGCCGGGAGGCCAAGGTGGTGGCCGACCTCGTGCGGCGGCAGCGGGAGGTCTCGGAGGTCCCGCTCCCGGGCCGGCCCGTCATCGAGGACCTGGGCGGGACGTTGGTGGTTCACGTGTACGGGGGCACGCGGGCGAACAAGACGCTGGAGAAGGTCCTGGGCGCGCTACTCTCGGGCCGGACGGGCTCGGCCGTGCGGACGTACTCCACCCCGTACAAGATCGTCCTCTCGGCGGACAAGGCCGCGGGACTCGACGCCGAGCTCCTGCGGGAGTGCCTGGAGAACCTGCCCGACTCGGAGAGCGACTTCCGGGCGCTGACGCTGAGGATCGTGGAGAAGTCCGAGGTGTTCAAGCGCCGGCTCGTTCACGTGCTGAAGCGGTTCGGCGCGATCGAGCCCGACGCGGACTACCGGGACGTCTCACCGCGCCGGCTGCTCAAGGCGTTCAAGGGCACCCCACCGTACTACGAGACCGTGAGTGAGGTCGAGCGGGAGATCGACGCGTCGCGGGCCTACAAGCTCGCCCGAGAGCTGCGAGACCGGGCCGTAATCGTGCGGTCCCGAGCCCCGTCACCGTTCGCCGAGCACGCACTGGAGGGGCTCGGCGAGGTCGGTCGCGTCTCCTCCGGGCTGCTGGCGGCCCAAATCGAGACGCTCAAGCGGGACCTCCGGCGACGCCGACTGTGGTTCGCCTGTCCGAACTGCGGCTGGGAGGGGCGGCGAAGCGTGAAGCGGGCCACGGAGGAGGGGATCGAGTGCCCGGAGTGCGGGGCCAGCTACCTGGTCGCCGCCAAGTCGAAGGAGGAGCTGCGGGAGCTGCTGGAGGGAGAGGGGTGGCGCCGAGTCGCCGACCTGATCGAGTCGTACGGAGAGAAGGCCCTAGAGGCCCTGGCCACCCCCGGGATCGGACCCAAAACGGCCGCCCGCGTGCTATCCCGCACGAACGGCCGGGAGCCGGAGTTCTACCGGGAGCTGCTGAAGGAACGCCTGAAGTACCTTAGGACCCGGAAGTTCTGGGACTCCTAGGGGATGGGTATCAGCGCCAGGCCCAGGTAGGCCAGCACCAGGAGAAGCAGTCCGAACCCGCCGACCACGGTGCCGGTGAACGGGATGGGCAGGCCGAGGGGCGGGGCGGGCCCGTCCCCCGAGTCCACCCGGGGCGCGGACCGAGTCACCCGATCTCCCTCCAGGCCGCTGCGGGCCTCGACGGTTCGAACCCCGGTCATCAGCAGGAAGGGACGCCGAACGGCGATCACCATCGGGTACCCCTGCAGGGCCAGCTCCCACAGCCGCCGAGCGAAAGACCAAAGGGCGTCGTCCGGGAGCCCGGTCAGCGTCACCACCACGAGTCGACGATCGGATCGGGAGGCGGCCACGTAGATCAGCGGGTTGATGAAGGGGGACACGGCATCGTACAGCCCGTTCACCGCATCC
>JBDOKE010000234.1:0-2389 GCA_039833815.1 Methanobacteriota archaeon
GGAGGGTCCCCCGGATCCCGGCGCTTTTGAAGTCATCCCAGGACAGGACGTGGGTGGTCACGCGGCCGCGGCGGATGATCTTGGTTGCGACGGGATCGACCACGAAGCTGCCACCGGCCTCCAGGTCGGCCTCGAAGGCCAGCCGCTCGAGCTCGCGGGCGCTGATCTCCCGGAGCTTCCGGGCGCCCGGCTCGCTCGGGTCCCGGTCGTAGATCCCGTCCACGTTGGTGACGATGATGAGCGGGGCCCGGAGGAGCTCGGCGATCATCGCGCCGACGGCGTCGGTGGTATGGCCCGGGTGCGTGCCCCCGCAGACGGCCACGCCCTCCCGGCGTACCGTTTCCGCGGCTTCCGAGGGGGTTTCCGGGACGTCGGTCCCGGGCCGGCCGAGCGCGAGGTTGAGGAGGGCGGCGTTCAGCCGGGTTACCGTGATGCCGAGCTCGTCGAGGGCGGTCTCGGGCGCCCCCAGGTCTCGCGCTACGTTTATGTACTCACGGGCGACGGGGCCCCCACCGACGACAACGCAGGTTTTCAGCCCGGATTCCAGCGCCTCGGAGATGAGGTCCGCGGCCTTCCGGATCCGGTCCGGGTTCCGCACGTTGAGCACGGACCCGCCGAGCGCCACGACCGCGTACAGCCCGATCACCCCCTGGGGGAGCCCGGTTGGAGGCGGCCTCCGAGAGCGTGGAACGGTACAAGTTCAAAAGAATGCTAGAGCGGTTGGAGAGCCTCGAGGGCGAGGGTACGGAGCTGATCACGATATACATTCCACCGGAGAAGCGGCTGAGTGACGTAATTGCAATGATGAGGGAGGAGTACTCTCAGGCGAGTAACATTAAGAGTAAGAGGACGCGAAAGAACGTGCAGTCCGCGATCGAGGTGGTTATTCAGAGGCTTAAGACCGTGGGTGAGACCCCGGAGAACGGGTTGGTGGTGCTGGTCGGTACGGTTAAGGAAGGGACGAAGGAGAAGATGGTTGCGGAGCTAATTGAGCCGCCCGAGCCGGTGGATCGGTTCATTTACCGGTGCGATTCCAGGTTCTACTTGGAGCCTCTGAAGGAGTGCCTCGAGGAGAAGGACGTGTACGGTGTGCTGGTCATGGATCGGCGCGAGGCGACGATCGGGCTGGTTAAGGGTAAGCGGGTCGAGGTGAAGAAGCGGCTTAAGTCGGACGTGCCGGGCAAGCACAAGGCGGGCGGGCAGTCGCAGCGGCGCTTCGACCGGCTGATCGAGCACGCGGCGCACGAGTTCTACCAGGAGGTGGGTGAGGCCGCGCGGGAGGTTTTCGAGGAGGTGGAGAACCTGAAGGGTATCATCGTGGGCGGCCCGGGCCCGACGAAGGAGGAGTTCCTGGAGGGTGACTACCTTCCCAAGGACCTGAAGGAGAAGGTCATCGCCGTGGTGGACGTGGGGAACACGGACGAGTCGGGGATCCGGGAGGCGCTGAACAAGGCGGAGGACGCGCTCAAGGAGGCGGAGTTGATCCGGGAGAAGCGGCTGGTGCGGAGGTTCATGGAGGAGGCGGTTAACGGTGAGCTGGCGGCGTACGGGGAGGAGGAGGTGGAGAGGATGCTGCGGATGGGGGCCGTGGAGACGCTGCTGATCTCGGAGGAGCTGGAGGGGTACAAGGCGGTGCTTCGGTGCCCGGAGTGCGGGTACGAGGAGGTGGTCACGGTTCGGAGCAAGGAGGAGGCGAGGGAGCGGGCCGGGGAGTGCCCGGAGTGCGGTGAGGCCGAGCTGGAGGTGGAGGACGTGAAGGAGCTCGTGGATTACTACCTGGAGCTGGCGGAGCGGACGGGAGCGCGGGTGGAGATAATTTCAACCGAGACGGAGGAGGGCGCGCAGTTCCATCAGGCGTTCGGCGGCCTGGGCGCGCTGCTGAGGTTCCGACCGGGTTAACGGGGTCGGTGCCCGTTGGCGGAGGAGGCGCCACCGCACGATCCGTACTCGCTCCTCGTGCGGACGATCCGGACCTCGATCCGGGACGCCGTCTCCTCGGCGTACGACGTGGACGAGCCGGTGGAGGTGCCGGTGGACCCGGAGCCGCCGGTGGAGGACGCGGACGTGGCCACGCCGGTCGCCCTCTCGCTGGCGAAGGAGGTGGGTGAGGAGCCCCGGCGGGTCGCGGAGACGATCCTGGAGGAGTCCGATCTGGACGAGGTCGTGCTCGTGGACGAGGCCCGGGTGGAGGGGCCCGGGTACATCAACATCCGGCTGAACCGGCCCCAGTACGCCGCCCTCGTCCTGCGGTCCGTCTTTTATTACGAGGAGGAGTACGGGTCGCTGGACCTGGGGATGGGCAGGCCCGCGATCCTGGAGCACACGAGCGCGAACCCGAACGGCCCGCTGCACATTGGTCACGGTCGGAACGCGATCATCGGGGACATCC
>JBDOKE010000235.1:0-3590 GCA_039833815.1 Methanobacteriota archaeon
ACCCGGTTGGACTCCCCCGGCATCCACAGGGGCGGCGTCCGGAACCCGTGCAGCCGGACGACGGTGCACGGCTCGGTGAGCTTCCGCGCCTTCTTGTAGTCGATCAGCCGGCCCGAGAGCGGGTACAGGTCGCGCTCCTCCCGCGCCTCCCGCTTGATCCGCTCGATGATCGGGTGCGCGGCCGCGTCCTCGGCCCCCTCGGGCACCTTCCTCAGGTCGCGCCGGTGCACGCGCACCGGGACGGTGATGCGCACGGCGTCGGAGCCGCGGACCGCGTACCACCGCCGCCCCCGGGATCGGTCCGTCATCCTCTTCGGACACCAGCGAACGCCCGAGGGCAGCTGCAGGGCCCGGAGCCGCTCCTCCAGCCGCCTCACGGCGCTCTAGCCTCCCATGAAGAGTAGGGTCTTATCCTCCAGCATCGAGCGTCCCTGCCGGAACCGCTGGTCGGCCCGCCGCATCAGCCGGTAGGAGGCGTTCACGTGCCTCAGGGCCGCGTTGAAGTCCCCCGAGCGCGCCGCGACGACGCCCCGGCGGAACTCGGACAGCGCGCGCCGGTACCCGGCCAGCCCCTCCCACATCAGGTCCAGGGCGCGCCGGACCTCGGGATCGCTCGTGGCCCCGATCAACCGCAGTCCGTGGTCCAGGTGGCGGAGTCCCTCCTCCGCGAGCCGCAGCGCCCGCTCGTAGTGCCGGTACGCCTCGGTCACGTCCCGCGCGACCCGGGGGGCGATGGTAAGGGCGGCGAGCGGGTTGGATCCGGCCGCGGACACCGCGCGGGACGCGTCCCGCATGAGCGCGTCTCCCCGGTCCTTCTCGCTGAGTGCCTGCTGGGCGAGCCGGTCCGCCGTCACCAAGTCGTGCACGGCGGTGGGCAGGTTCAGCAGGACGTCCCACTGGACCGTGAGTAGGGCGGCCACGAGGCAGATCGTTGAAATCAGGGCCCCGGTCCTGGGGTCCACGCCGACCGCCCCGCGCGGGTGGTGAGGTTGGCGGGTCGGTCCGAGCTTCGAGAGATTATAAGCAAAATGCTATACGACCCGCGGGAGGACCCGTCCCGGTACGTCTTCTACGTGGTGGACCGCGGCGCCGCCTCCCGGCTCCGGGAGGTGCGGGGCGACGAGATCGAGCGGGTGGAGCGGGGCTTCCTGCGGGTGTACGGGGCGGAGATCCCCCTGCACCGGATCGTCCGGGTGGTCAGGGACGGTAAGGTGATTTGGGAGCGCGGGCGGCGAGCTCCGGGCGGTCGATGAAGGCCAGCGCCGCCACGGCCCCGATCTTGCCCCGATCCCGCTCCCCGAGCGCGATCACCTCGATCCCCTCGCGCTCGATCACCGCCTCCGCCTCCTCCGGCCGCACGACCCGGAGCTTGGCCGCGTGCCCCAGGTCGAGCACGCCCTGCGGGACCTCGAGCCCCTCCCAGAAGGCGACGCAGGTGGACCCGGAGAAGCACCGGTCCGCGAGCCGGTCCAGGAAGTCCTCCTTCACCGCCTCGAGCCGGTCCGGCGGCACCCCGAGCTCCACCACGGCCGCGGCGCAGTTCTGCGTCCGGTCGGGGGCGCCCGGGTACAGCTGCACGGTCACGTGCCGGGAGTAGAACACGCGCTCCCACGCCCGCTCCAGCTCCCGACACACCGCGTCCACGGCGGACCAGGTGGCCCCGCGCTCCCGGGTGTCCGTGTCGTCCACCCCGATCAACAGCCGGCGCAGCTTGGGTGTGACCACCGTCCCGCGCCCCAGCCGGGCCCCGCCCCCCTCCTCGTGGATCTCCACGCGCAGCACTCCCTCCGCGCATCCCCGGGCCAGGGTCGCGCCCACGCCCGCCCCAGCCAGGCCCGCGTGGGTGACCCGCACCTCCCCGTCGGTGACTTCCACCCGCTCGACCCCGGCGGCGCGGACGCCCGGCTCCAGGCGTAGATCCGCGCGGCCCACCCGTAGGAGGAAAAAGTGCCGGCGGCCCTCGCGCCAGGCGCGCTCGACGAGGGGGCTCGTCGCGGCGTACTGGCGGATCATCCAGTCGGACCCGGTGGGCGTGGGGTGGTCCTCCACGAGCAGGACCCGGTCCTCGCGCCTCCCCACGAGCGTCGCCACGCGCTCGTACGGGCTGACCCAGCCCTTACTCAGGCACCGCTCGCGCGCCTCCTCCGGCGTCAGCTCCAACGGTTCCCCTCCCCGGCGGGTGATCGGCTTGAGCGAGACGGTGACGCGCGAGTTCGATCCGGACCGGTGGGTGCTGGTTCCCACGCTGCACGCGGTGGAGCGCGTGAGGGGGCGGGAGTTATCGCCTTCGGCGGACGTGCCCGAGGTGGTCCGGCACCTGCGGACGCTGGCGCGGGAGGCCCGGGTGCTCCTGCGGAACGACGTGTGGATCGCGGTGGGTCCCGAGCGAGCGCTGGTCATGTCGGAGATGCGGATGAAGCGGTTCGAGCGCTACGAGGGGGAGCTGCGGCGGCACCTGGACCGGCTGAGCCCCTCCCACACGGTGTACGTGATCACGTCGGAGGGGTGCGAGCCGGTTACGGTCGGCCGGCTGGATCTGGACGCGCTGCGGGGGGAGTACGAGCGGGTCCGCTTCTCGGGCGAGTCCCGCGCGCTCGTGCTGGCGCGCGAGGGGGAGCGGGCGCTGGCGGTGATCACCGTCCGGCCGCCGAAGCGGCGGGAGCGGCGGCTTCTCGAATGACGCGCTCCACCAGGCGGGCGATCAGGCGGCCCTCCCGGGCGCTCCGGGCCGTCGTGACCAGGAAGATCTCCTGGGTGGCGGCGCCCTCGGAGAGCAGGAGCTTCAGGTTCCCGCGCTCGTCCGTGCGGGTGACCTTTAGCCGCACCCCGCCCCCGCCCCGGGAGCCCTTGGCCCCGATCCGGCCGGGGATCACGCGCTTGACGTAGGGGAGGGCGGCCACGCGCAGGAGCAGCTCGCGGCCCCGGCGGCCCCCGATGATCGTCGAGTGGCTGCCCCCGAGCTTCCGCTCCGGAGGTAGGTCCACGGTCGGCAGTCGGTCGCGGGCCTCCAGTTCCGTCCGCAGCTGCTCGACCGCCGACTCCAGCCCGCCCCGGTGCAGCTCGCACTCCACGCCCGCGATGCGCTCGACGCGATCGACGAGCCAGGGGGGCGCGTCCGCACCGATCACCCGCTCGGGTCGGGCGGCGTGCAGGAGTTCGCCGAGCTCCTCCGCGAGGTTCCGGAGGAGAATGCCGTCCGGGTCCCCGGCGGGGGCGCGCTCGACTCGGTGCTCGCGCTCCCGGGAGAGGAAGACGATCTCGTACCGGGGCCGCTCCGGGTCCGGGTCGATCGTGAAGGCGGCGTAGGGGAAGGTGGGGGCGTCGCAGTACGGGCAGCGGTAGGGAGGCCGCACCCGGGCGCCGCACCGTCGGCAGCGCACCGGCCCGGGGTTCCCCCTACCGGCCGAGCAGCCGGTGGGCGCGCCCGAGGTGTCCGGCCGCCAGGGCGGCGATCAGCGAGAGCTCCCCGGCCAGGACCGCGGCCGCCACGACCTCGGCGAACTCCCGCGCGTTCGTGCCCGGCGGGTCACCCCCGCCCGCCACGCCGAGGATCTCCAGGCACTCGCGCTGGGTCTCCACGCCGGTCCCCC
>JBDOKE010000236.1:0-1526 GCA_039833815.1 Methanobacteriota archaeon
GAGGTTCTTGAACTCCTTCTCGGCCCAGGCGTAGACGATCTGATGGCGCTTGCGCCCGATCCGGTGGAAGCGGGGGTCGCCCCGGATGTAGCGCCACATGCGTCGGAAATCGCTGGTGGCGACGCGGTAGAGCTTGACGGCGACGAACTCGTCGCCGCGGACGCCCCGGGCGACGTTCGCCTCCTTTCCGGTCTTGACGAAGCCCATCAGGCCGTCGAGGTAGCCGCGGCGGGAGAGCTCGTAGAGGGTCATCAGGGTGTACTGGTCGAAGACCTCCTCCTCGACCTTGAGGTCCTCTAGGGTCTTCTCCAGGCGCTTTACCTTCTGGGGCTCGACGTCGACCCGCTCGATGGCGGAGAAGTACTTATCCTCGGCCAACGGGGCGCCTCCCGGTTGGGGTTAGCCGCCGGGGATGATCTCCTCGAGGAGCTTGATGACCCGCTCGTCCAGCTTGCCCTTGCGCTTGAGCCAGTCCACCTGGACCCGGGTGTACCGCCAGGTGACGTCGGCGCGCTCCGGCTGGAAGTCCCAGGGTTTGACGAGGACGACGTCGCCCTCGCGGATCCAGACGCGCTTGCGCATCTTGCCCGGGATGCGCGCGATCCGGGTCTTCCCGTCCACGCACCGAACTTGGACGCGGTCATCACCGAGCATCTTTTCCACGATGCCGAAGATCTCGCCCTCCTTGGGCAGCCGGATCTTCTTCAGGGTCTCGTCGTCGATGCGCTTACCCACCGTGATCACCCCGTGCCGATCGTTCCCGTACCAGGTTAAGTAGTTCCTCGGAAACGCGGACGCAGGCGAGCACCGCGTCCAGTCCCGACGCGGCCTTGGCCGGGCTTCGGGCCCGGAAGGTGATCTCCACGCGGTCCGCGTCGACGTGGGCGCGGGCACGGAAGCCGCGGGGCCCGCCCTCCCAGAGGGGCCCGTCGCGAAGGGGTGGGGGTAGGTCGCGGAGGAGGAGTCGGCCGCGGAGGCGCGAGGGGCGGTCCCCCGTCAGGAGGGGGTGCCCACGGCCTTGCGCACGGGTTCGAGGATCTCGGCGAGGTACCGGGCGGCGTTCTCCTTGAGGTCGAGCGGGTGAAGGTCCTCGTTGACGAAGTCGCGCTCGAGCTCCTCGTAGCTGGTGTAGGTTACGTCCCCGCCGTACTTCTCGGGGCGCTCGATCGTGACCTCGTCGTACTCGCGGAAGATGAAGTACCGGTAGATCTCGAGGACGGGGTTGCCCTCGGCCTCGCCCGCCGGGCAGTAGGCCCGCCGGAGCTTCTCGCGGATGGTCTCGGGGTCGTCGTTCACGGCGATGTAGTTGCCCTTGCTCGAGGACATCTTCTCGTCGCCGTCGAGCCCGTGGATGATGGGCGTGTGCAGGCAGGTGGGGGCGTCGTAGCCGAGCTTGGGTAGGACGTCCCGGGCGAGCATGTGGATCTTCCGCTGCTCGAGGCCGCCCACGGCGAGGTCCACGTTCAGGTGGACGATGTCGAGCGCCTGCATGAGCGGGTACACGACCTGGGAGACGGGCGGGTTCT
>JBDOKE010000237.1:0-4263 GCA_039833815.1 Methanobacteriota archaeon
TGGTGCCGGGCTCGGGCTCGGTGCCCAGGTGCCGGGCGAGTCGCTGAGCCGCGCGGACGTGCGGACCCTTCTGGACGTACTCGGAGGGTTTCTTCGTGAGCTGGGAGGTGACGGCGAGCTCGTCCAGATCCACCTCGCCGGAGCGCAGGCGCTCGAGCACGCGGTGGATTTCCTTCAGGGCCGCTTCGGGGTCGTTGTCCTTAAGGATGCGCTCGAGCACCCGCCGCTGGGTCTCGCGCGCGATGGGGGCCCAGTCGCGGCGGACGGCCTCGAGCCCCTTCGTCACGATCTTGCCGTCGGTCGTGTACCCGGCGTACTTCTTCTTGGTCACGAACAGGATGCGCTCGTACACGTCCTCCAGCTCGAGCTCGACGGGCAGCCGCCGGTTCACGTCCTCCAGGAACTCCTTCACCCGGTCGATCGTCTCGGAGAGGTCGGCCCCGGGGAGCCTCAGGAAGAGGGAGTCCGTGTCCCCGTACACGACCTTCAGGCCGTACTCCTCCTCCGCGATCCTCCGGACCTCGCGGATGTAGTACCGGCCCCAGGCGGTCACGCTCTCGGCGCACTCCCGGCAGTACCAGCGCGCGTTCGCCCAGCCCATGTAGCCGTAGTAGCTGTTCGCCAGGACCTTGTAGGCCTGCTGCCGCACGTCGAGGAGTCGGTACCGCTCGGGCTCCTCGTCCGGGTCCACCTCGCGGAGCCGGGCCTTGTACTCCCGGCGCCGCTCGATCAGGCGCTTCACCAGCCGGGGGAAGAAACCCTCCCGCCGCCGGCAGAACTTGTGGCCCACGCTCGGGGCGACGGTCGCTTCGGTGGGGTCGTCGACCTCCTCGACCGTGACCTCGGGGCAGCAGTCGCAGTCGAACGTGTCCGGGGAGATGTTGTGGTGGACCATCACGTTCGGGTACAGGCTGGCGAAGTCGACGCACACGACGTGCTCGTGCAGCCCGATCCTAGGCTCGAAGACGATGGCACCCTTGTACTCCTCCCGGCGCCGCCGCTCGTACTCGTCCCGGGAGGGCTTGTTCGGGGCCAGGATCCCCTCATGGTGGGCCCGGTAGAGCGCCCGCCACTCGGCCAGCTGTCCGAAGCTGAACCTGACGGCGTCCGGTAGGGGCAGCCGGGTCAGGTAGGACAGCTCCAACTCGACCTGCGCGAGCTCCAGGCCCAGCTCGAGCGTGTAGTGCGCGTCCTCGGCCGAGTACCGGAACAGCCGCTCCAGGTCCCCGCGCTTCCAGGCCTCGTTGATCTCGGTCAGCTCCAGCTCCTCCTTCTCTACCCCCAGTACGTCGCGGACTGCCTCCTCCAGCGTGAACCGCTCCAGCCTGAGGTTCTTCTGCGCCGTGTGGTACAGGTCCACGTGCGCCCGCCCGAAGATGTCGGAGGACTGCCGGGCCGCGCCCGGCTTGATGATCACGCCCCGCTTCCCGGGCGGCCGAGCGAGCCTGCCCACGTCCAGCCCCAGCCGGTCCGCCCGCCGCTTCAGGTACGGGAGGTCGAACTCGTCCCCGTTGTACGTGAACACCACGTCCGGATCCACCCGACGGAACCGCTCGACGAACTCGCGCAGCATCGCGGCCTCGGACTCGCAGACGACGACCCGGGTCTCCACGCCGTCGACGGTGAACTCCGCCTCCTCCCCCTTCCACGTGAACACGTAGTTTCCGCGCTCGCCGTCCGGCGTCCGGTACGCGAAGCTGATCGCGATCACCGGGCCGGCCGAGCCCTTCGTGGTCGTCCCGGGCTCGGCCAGCACCTCGATGTCGAAGCTGGCCACCACCAGCTCGTCCAGCGGGTAGGGCCGGTGCTCCAGCTCGCGGGCCTCCTCCGCGTCCGCGAAGTAGGCCGGGAGCCCGGACCACGAGCCCTCCTTCAGCCCGTCAACGTCGATCTCGGACGCGGGCGGTACGTTCAGGTCGATGGCCGCCCGGCGCACGAAGGGGATGTCCGCCTCGTACACCTCCCGCACACCGTCCAGCTCCCTCACCCGCTTCCGGAGCCTCGGCACGACCTTCGGGTAGGTGACCAGCACCTGGTAGAGGCTGACTCGATCCTCCACGGAGTACGGGTGCCGGCGCTCCACCTCTCGCACCTCGACGACGCCCGACAGCCCCTCCAGCCGGCCGGGGTCGAACCCCTCCCCCGCCTCCACGTAGAAGTAGGGGCGGAAACCCTTCACCACCAGGGCCGCGGGCTCCCCGTCCCGGCGCCGACCCACGAAGACGACGTCGGGGCTGCCCTTGCGCGAGTAGTCCACCCACACGCTCCGGAGCACGCTACCCCTCCCCCTCCCGGAGCGCGATCACGGTGCACAGGTACCCGGGAGGTTCCGGCTCCCTGACCCGCTTCACCTCCTCCTCGGGGAAGCCCAGGCTCCGGCCCAGGTACACCCGGAACCCGCGCTCCAGAAGCCGCTGGATCCCGCGCTCGGTCGGTTTGTACAGGATGACCGCGTCCACCCCGTCCAGCAGCCGCTCGGGGGGCTCCCGGGTGCACACGAGCAGCCGCTCGTTCCCCATGACCAGCGGCCGCCCCACCCGGGCCGCGCAGAGCAACCCGGCCGGGATTCCCGGCACCAGGCTCACCCGGACGTTCATCCGCAGCCGTTCCACGAGGTGCCAGAAGGTGGAGTACAGCGTGATGTCGCCCAGGTTGCAGACGGCCACCTCTCCGTGCTCCTCGAGCAGCTCCTCGGCGATTCGAGCCGCCTCCCGGTAAGCTTTTTCGCGCTCCCGCTCGTCCCGGGTCATCGGGGCCGGATACCCCACGATCACCGCCTCCGGGTCCAGCTCCCGGACCACCCTCGCCGCCCGGCTCGAGGCCCCCACGAACGGCACCATCACCGCGGGAACGCTGCGGATCACCTCCTCCGCTCTCCGGGTGACCAGCCCCGGGTCGCCGGGTCCCAGCCCCACCCCGTAGAGGGTGGGTGGGTCCGTGCTCAACCCCATCGACCCCGAGCGGTTGTCCACCGAGGGCGTGCCCGGTCCCACGAAGCCCCCGGCTAAGTCGGTGATAATATCCATGCTGCGGCCCCGTCCCGGGGAGCGGGTTCTGGAGGTGGGTGCGGGCTCCGGATCGATCACGCTGGAGCTGGCGAAGTGCGTGGGGCCTTGGGGAGAGGTGATCGCGGTCGAGCGGGACGAGCGGGCGCTGCGCTCGCTGCGATCCAACCTGCGGGACTTCTGCGCGCTGGACCGAGTGCGAGTGATCGAGGGCGAGGCGCCGGACGCGCTCGAGGACGTCGGTGAGGTGGACGCCGCCCTCGTCTCGGGCTCGGACCGGTTGGGAGAGCTGCTGGAGGACCTGCGCGCCCGGGTTCGGGACCGGATCCTGCTCAACTCGGTGCTGCCCGAGACGTTCGCCCGGGCCTCGGAGCGCCTGCGTGGCTGGAGGGTGGACTCCCTGTGCCTGGTCTGGGGGGAGGGTCGGCGCGTCACCCGGGGCACCCTGTTCTCCGGCATGCGGACGCTGTTCCTGGCCCTCTTCACGCGCCGAGGGGAACGGTGATGCCCTCGATACTCGCGCTCGTTCTCCTGTGCCTGCTTCCGCTGCCGGTCCCCGGCGCGGGTGAGAGCGTGGGCGGCCTCGTCCCGGGCCACTACTACCTGAACCCGGAGTACGACGCGTTCAACGGGCCGCTGGGCGGGGACGTCGACGGGGACGGGCGGGCCGATACGATCTGGTGCGGGGAAGCGTGCGCGATCGACCTGTACAACCTGGGCGTGTCCCAGGGGTGGTGGCCGGGCCCGCCCGTAACCCCCCTGCAGTACGAGCGCCGGTCCGCCGGATCGGAGGCGGGGGACGACAGCGCGGGCGTGCTCGAGGCGTTTCGGTGCCTCTCGAGCGAGGCCCTATCCAAGGTCTTCGAGGTCAAGATCGTGTCGCTGATGGGCACGCCATCGGACTACCATACGGTGCTGGTCCTGGGGGCCGTGGAGCGGGATGGGAGGCGGTACCTGGTGATCGACGACGAGTCCAGCCGGGAGGTGGGAAAGTTGCTGGTAGTCCCCCTATCGGCGCTCGTGGATAACCTGTGCGGTGCGCTGCTCGAGTTCTTCGGGCCGGTGGATGCGGTGAACGGGCTGTACGATGCCGTGTCCCCCTTCATCAACCCGCTGATCTACGTGGCCGCCTCCCGATCCGATCGTCGACTCGTGGTGGTGACGCTGACCGGGCTCCCGGACGACGCCCTTCGGTCTTTCGCTCGGCGGCTGTGGGAGCTGGCCCTGCAGGGGTACCCGATGGTGATCGCCGTTCGGC
>JBDOKE010000238.1:0-3973 GCA_039833815.1 Methanobacteriota archaeon
GGTCGAACCCCGGCCGCCAGGATCACGAGGTCCGCCTCGAGCTCCTCGCCCCCCACCACCACGGACTCCACCGACCCGTTCCCGCGGATCTCCTCCACGGGGTCGCCCAGCAGGACTCGAACGCCCTCCTTCTCCATCCTCTCCTGGAGCTCGGCGGCGAGATCGCGGTCCAGCAGCTGCGGTAGCACCCGGTCCAGCATCTCAACCAGCGTGACCTCCAGACCGCGCCGGTGCAGCGCGTGCGCCATCTCCATCCCGATCGGGCCGGCCCCGACCACGACCGCGCGCTTGGCGGAGCGGACGGCCCGCTCCAGCCGCTCGATGTCCGAGAACCGGCGCACGGTGAGCACTCCGTCCAGCCCCGCGCCCTCGATGGGGGGAACCAGCGGCTCCCCTCCGACGGCGAGCACCGCCGCGTCGAACTCGATCGTCTCTTCCTCGGTCTCCACCACCCGTTCCTCCGGGTCCACCTCCTTCACCCGGGTCCGTAGGCGCAGGTCAATTCCCATGCGCTCGTAGTACTCGGGCGACCTCATGATGATGTCTTCCGCGCGCTCGATCTCGCCCGAGAGCACGAACGGGATGGCGCAGGGGGAGTAGGCGATGCGATCGTCCTCGGTAATCAGGGTGACCTCCGCGCCTCGCTCCCGGGCGGTTCGAGCGGCGGTGATGCCGGCGGCTCCTCCACCGACGACCACCACGCGCATCGCTCGGCCCGGCCGGGCCGACCGGGCCCGCTGATAAATCGTTTACAGGAGGCCGCGCCGGCGCAGGTCCCTGCGGATCCGGAGCACGCCGCGCAGGTAGCGCAGGATCTGCCGAAGGCCCACGTTCGAGGAGCCGTGCTCTCGGGGCTGGAAGGTGAACGGGATCTCTCGAACCCGGTACCCCAGGTGGTGAGCCTTGGCCAGCGTTTCCACCTGAATCTCGAAGCCCTCGGAGACGAACGGGCGGCCCTCCTCCAGGATCTCGCGGCGGATGGCCCGGAACCCGCTGGTGGGGTCTCGGTAGGGGAGCCTTAGGAGGATCTTGGCGACGACTCGGGCGCCCCAGGAGTTGAGGCGCCGGTACCAGGGGAAGTTCTCCACCTGGGCTCCCTCCACGTACCGGGAGCCCAGCCCGAAGTCGCAGGCTCCGTCGAGCACCGGGTTCACGAGGTTCGGTAGGTACTCAGGAGGGTGCTGGCCGTCGGCGTCCATGCAGACGACGACGTCCCCCTCGGCCTCGCGAAAGCCGCGCCGGTAGGCCAGGCCGAGCCCCGGTCGCTCCTTGCGGACGATGACCCGGATGTTACCGTACTCCTCCGCCAACTCCCGGGCCACCTCGGCGGTGCCGTCCGGTGAGTCGTCGTCCACGACGAGCACCTCCGCGTCCCATCCCTCCCGGTCGATCACCCGCTCGATCCTGGGGATGACGTGTGGGAGGTTGTCCCGCTCGTTGTACGTCGGTAAGATGATGCTCACCTCCACCGGTGACGGCCCCCGAGCCTTGCGATCAGGGTGAATCCCCTCACGCCGGACCGGAAGGTGTGAACGGGCCGCTCGGGATCCAGCGTATGAAATGGTGTGGGGTCGCGGTGGGCGTCCACGGTTTCCACCTTCATCAGCCGGAGGTCCTCGCGCAGTTCGGTGGGGAGCCGGGAGAGGTCCAGGAAGGTCTCGTCCCGGGTGCGCCGGTACCACCGAACCCGGAGGTCTAGCTCCTTCCAGACGTGCGTGGGGTCCGCTCGGATGCCCGTGAAGAAGGGGAGGGCGCGTCGGATGGGGGTGGTGCGGGCGACGTCGGCGCCGGACTCCCGGAGGAACCTGAGCGCCGCGGCGAGGAGCAGGTGGCCGATCTGGTACCGGCGTCGCACTCGGGGGGAGACGATCAGGCCGAACACGTTGTGCGGGTGGCGGGTGGTGTCAGGATCGGCCCCGACGCAGGCCACGGGCTGGCGCCGTCGGTGGGCGATTAGGACGCGGGCGTTGGGGGAGAAGAAGTTGGAGTGGAGGAGGTCAACGGGGACGGTCTCCTTTAGCTCGCCCGGGGCGTCGGTGTCGAGCTCGGAGGCGAGCCGTCGTACGGTGGGCGCGGCCCGGTCGGGTGGGAGGATCCGGACGGTGAGATCCCCGACCCGCAGGTAGGTCCGCTCGCCCACTACTCATCATCCCTGGCCGGTCCGCCAGCAACCGCCTCTTCATCCGCGTCGGTGGTTTAGTGGTACGCTCGCTTGTACTCTCCCTCCTCCTCCCTGGTGCCTAGGACGCGCTCGACGGCCTTGACGAAGTCGCGCATGGTGACAACGTCCCGGTCCTCGCGGATGGCCATCATTCCGGCCTCGGTGCAGATGGCCTTGATGTCGGCGCCCGAGGCGCCCTCCGTCATCTTGGCCAGCTTCTTCAGGTTCACGTCGTCGGAGATGTTCATGTTCCGCGTGTGGATCTTGAAGATCTCGTAGCGGCCCTCCTCGTCCGGCAGCGGGATCTTGATGTGCCGGTCGAACCGGCCGGGCCGGAGGAGCGCCGGGTCCAGGATGTCCTTCCGGTTGGTCGCGGCGATGACCTTGATGTCGTCGAGCGGATCGAAGCCGTCCATCTCGGCCAGGAGCTGCGTCAGCGTGCGCTGGACCTCGCGGTCACCGCTCGTGGCGTCCCGCATGCGCCGGGCGCCGATGGCGTCGATCTCGTCGATGAAGATGATGCTCGGGGCCTTCTCCCGGGCCAGCTCGAAGAGCTCGCGGACGAGTCGGGCGCCCTCGCCGATGAACTTCTGAACGAGCTCGGGCGCGGCGAGCCGGATGAACGTGGCGTCCGCATGGTGGGCGACCGCGCGGGCGAGCAGGGTCTTGCCCGTGCCCGGTGGGCCGTAGAGGAGCACGCCCTTCGGCGGCTCGACGCCGACCTTCTCGAACAGCTCGGGCTCCTTGAGCGGCTTCTCCACCACCTCCCGGATCTCCTGGATCTGCTTGTCCAGTCCGCCGATGTCGTCGTACGTGACGTCCGGCTCCTCCTCCACCTCCATGGCCGTGACCCGTGGGTCCTTCTCCGAGGGCAGCACGTCGACGACGGCCATGCTCTGCTGGTTCAGGGCCACGTTCACGCCCGGCTGGATCTCGTCTCGGTCCACGGTGGGGCTCACGTTCGAGACGAACTTCGGGCCGGTGGAGCTCTTGACGATGACGCGGCCGTCCTCGAGCACCTCCTCCACCGTGCCCACGATCAGGGGCGGCTTCTTCAGCCGCTGCAGGTCGTTGCGGAGCTTCTCGATCATGACCTCTTTCCGGCGCAGCTCCTCCCGCAGCTCGGCCTTCTCGTCCCGCTCCATCTCCAGCTCGCGCTCCAGCGTCTTCCGGCGCCGCGCCTCGATGCGGAGCTTCTCCTCCTGGGCCTTCAGCTTCCGCTCCAGCTCCTCGAGCCGCTTGAAGTACTCCTGCAGGAGCTCCTCAAGCCGCTTCTTCTCCTGCCGCAGATCCTCGAACTTCTCCACGAGGTCCCGGAGGTTTTCCACCCCGGTCCGCTCCATCAGCGTAATCAAGTCGTCCAGTACCTCGGTCAGCTCCTCCAGGTTGGAATCGGACTTGTCCGACAGCAGCTCCTCCAGCTCGTTCTTCAGGTTTTTAAGCGCGCTCAGGCTGACGCTCTCCGAGGTGTCGGGCAGCAGGCTATCCAGATCGTCCGCCAACGTCGCACCCCCACCTCACGTCGAGTCTGGGCGTTCGAAAGCCCGTGACGCGGTCCGGGGACAGCACCACGCCATCGCCCCGGCGCCCGACGACCCGGAACCCCAGGCGCAGGAGCTCTCGTAGGGTTTTCCGCTCCCGGATTATTAAGTCGAGGTCCGACCCGGGGTTCGCCACCCGCAGGCTCGTCCACCCGACCGGGTTCCCCACCGCCAGGTCGTGAAGCGGGGCGGCGCAGCCCACCGTCCCGACGACGCCCAGGTCGCGGATCCCGGATTCCCACAGCGTGGACAGGAGCTCCAGCGCCCGGTA
>JBDOKE010000239.1:0-4587 GCA_039833815.1 Methanobacteriota archaeon
ATGAGCTCCACGGCGGCCGCCTCGGAAAGCACGTCCTCCGGGGCGCCGCCCAGGACCTGGCAGGACTTGATGGCCAGCAGGGGCCGGAAGCGCTTGCCCCCGGCCTCGATCAGGTGCCAGCAGGCGTCGTACAGCTCCGCGGCCCCACCCCGGGGCAGCACCTCCCGGATCTTGTCGTCCACCAGCTCCCCGGCCCGCTCCAGCTCCTCGAGCACCCGATCATGCATTTCCCTCTCCCCTTTTCAGATGGGTAACTCGATCCGGGAGCCGTCCAGCGTCAGGAACAGGTCCGTATTGATTTCGTACCCTTCCTGCGCGGCCAGCTCCGCGTAGGCCGCCAGCATGTCCGGGTCCCCGTGCGCCGGCACGATGAACTCGGGCTGCAGCATGCGGAGCAGGAGCCGATGGTCCTCCCGACCGGCGTGCCCGGAGACGTGCACGTCCTTGAACATCTTCACGCCCTTCAGCCGGAGCTTGGTCTCGAGCTTGTACCGGTTGGACCTGTTGATGGGGGACGGGATCACGGAGGAGGAAAAGACCACCCCGTCCCGCTCGGTCAACCGGTAGGGGAGCTCATCGTCCGCCATCCGAGTCAGCACGGCGCCGGGCTCGCCCTGGTGCCCCGTCACGATGAGCAGGTGCTCCTCCTTCTCCTCGCACGCGCGCTCTAGCCCGCGTCGAATCGTGTCCGGCTTGTCGTAAATCCGCGCCCCGGCCGGCAGGTTCAGCAGGCCCAGCTCCTCGGCCACGCGGCCGTACTTGCCCAGGGAGCGCCCCGCGAGCACGACCCGCCGGCCGAGCCGGTCCGCGGTGTCCGCGATGGCCTGAATGCGCTCGATGTGCGAGGAGAACGTGGTCACGATGATCCCCTCCGTCTCCTCGTCCGCGAAGCGCAGGACGTCGCTGACCATCTCCCGGGCCACGGACTCGGACGGGGTCTTGATCTCCTCGGCGACCCGAAGGCTCTCCGGGATGAGCAGCAGCACGCCCTCCTTCCCCAGCTGCCTCAGCCGCTTGTAGTCCGGCTGGTACCCGATCATCTGGTGATCGTCGAACTTGAAGTCGCACGCGTACACGATCGCCCCGTAGGGCGTGTGCAGGACCGGCAGCACGCTGCCCGGGATGCTGTGACTGATGGGCACGAACTCCAGCCGCAGCCGCCGCGAGATCTGCACCTCGTCCCCGGGCTCGACCGCGTACAGGTTCACCCGCACCTCCTCGGCCTCCTCCGCGTACCGCTCCTCACCCTCCAGGTCCCGCTTCACCAGCTCGATGGTGAACCGGGTCCCGAACACCGGGCACCGGTACCGGAACAGGAGCTTAGGGACGGCGCCGATGTGATCCAGGTGCGCGTGCGAGAGGGCCACGGCCACCGCCTTGGACCGATGCCGGCGCAGGATCGTGTCGTCCGGGATCGCCTTCACGTCCCGCAGCTCACGAGTGGACGCCTTGGGGAAGTCCTTCCGAAACACGAGGGACTTGTCCAGCGACATGCCGCAGTCGAAGATCACGAGCTCATCGTCCACCAGCACGGCCGTCATGTTCCGACCACCGGCCTCCCCGTACCCTCCGATCGCGAACACCTCCACGCCCAAGCTAACACCCCTGGCGGCGATCGCCTGAGCAGACCCGCTCGGGATCGATCCCACGGCACTCCAACCACTCCTTGAGCCGCCCGTGCACCACGATAGGAACCCGGCTCATCTCCTCCACGGTCCGGCACCCGGTCATCAGCATCGCGATCCTGGCCTCCCTGGCCACGGTCCGCAGGAACCTCACGCACCCCGACACGCCCTCGGACAGCAGCCTCCGAAGCACCGGCAGGGCCATCCCAGCGCAGTCCCCGCCCAGCGCCAGCACCTTCGCCACGTCCAGCCCATCCCGCACGCCGCCGGTCCCGATCACCGGAACGTCGGGCCCCACCACCCGCCGCACCTCCAGGATCGAGGCGGCGGTCGGCACCCCCCACCGCGAGAACGCGCGACCCACGGGCGCCTCCCCGTGCGCCCGCGAGCGCACGGACTCCACCACCGCCCAGTTCGTACCGCCCGCCCCACCCACGTCGATCCCGTCCACCACGTCCTTGACCAGCTCCGCGTCCTCGGCCGACACGCCCGTCCCCGTCTCCTTCAGCACCACCGGCACGTCCACGGCCTCCCGCACCTCCTCCAGCGTCTCCACGAACCCCGACGCGTCGGGCTCCCCCTCCAGCTGCACCGCCTCCTGCAGCACGTTCACGTGCACGGCCAGCGCGTCCGCGTCCACCATGTCCACGACTTCAACCGCCAGATCCGCCCCACCCTCCCGCAGCTGCGGCAGCCCGATGTTCGCCAGCACCAGCCCGTCCGGGTACTCCTCCCGCACGACCTCGAACGTCCACCGCACCTCCGGATCCTCCACCCCCGCCCGCTGACTGCCCACGCCGATCCCGATCCCCAGCTTCCGCGCGACCACCCCAAGCCTCCGGTTGATCTCCCCCGTCTTCGGGTGCCCACCCGTCATCCCCGCGATGATGAGCGGAAACGACAGCTCCTTCCCGAACAACCGCACCCGCGTGTCCACCTCATCCATGTCCAGCTCCGGCAGCGCCCGATGCACCAGGTGCACGCACTCGAAGAGCGGGCTCGCGTCGGACTCCACGTCCTCCCACACGCAGGCCAGCACGTGCTCCCACTTCCGCTCCCTAGTCCCGCCGGACCACCCGCGTTCCAACGCGCTCCCCCCGCAGGAACCTCTCCACGTTGTCCGGATCGCTCGCGTCGAAGAGGAACACCTCCACCCCGACCTCCGCGATCCGAGCCGCCCGCCGCAGCTTCTCCGCGATCCCGCCCGTCACGTCCACCCCGGCCGCTCCCTCCAACCGCTCCGCCAGCGCCCGCGCCTCCCCCGGGGTCAACTCCTTAAACGGCTCCCCCACCCCCGGCCGCTCCGGGTACACCCCGTCCACGTCCATCCCGAAGCCCACCCGATCCACCCGCAGCACCGCCAACCGCTCCAGAATCTCGTCCCCCGACATGATCCGAAACCCGTCCCCCGCCGGCACCACGTCCCCGTACAGCATCGGCACGCAGCCCCGCTCCAACACGTCCACCACCACGTTCACCGAGCGCAGCAGCACCGCCGGCGGCAGCGCGTACACCCGCACCCCCGCCTCCACCGCCGCCCGCTCCATCACCCGCACCAGCTCGTGCATAGCCTCCCGAACCCGCGTAACCCCCTCCTCCAGCGACCCCACCCGACGAGCCTCATGATGCCCGAACGAGCCCCCACCGTGCACCAGGATCAGCCGACCCTCCCACCCCGCCATCCGCTCCATGAGCTCCCGGATCAACCCCTCCCGGGCCGTCCTCGGCCGACGCTTGTCCGTGATCACGCTACCACCCAGCTTCAACGCCCGAAGCAGCCTCACCACCCCCGGCGATGAGGACACCCGAGGCCTCGGGGACCGATGACCGAAGCGGTGGGCGACCGAGCCCCCCGGGGGCCACCCCCTTGAAACCGATCACCCTCATCCGCCCCTCCGGCGAGGTTACGGCCAAGAGCCCCGTCGTCCGCAAGACCCTCCTCGGCGAGCTCGCCGCCCGCCTCGAGCGGCGCACGGGCGAGGTCGTGCGCGTGAAGGGACCCCGGCTGATCGTCCGCGGCCACCACGAGGAGGAGGCCGCCCGGGAGTTCGGCGTCGCCGGCGCCCTCCCCGGCTACGAGGTCAAGCCCCGACCCCAGACCGTGCTAAAGGCGTTCAGGCGACTCCTCCGGGACGCGCCGGAGCGCATCCGGCTCGACGTGCGCGTCCACCACCCGAACCTCTCCGGCCGCTCCCTGTACGACGCCGCCCGCGACCTGGCGGAGGCCTCCGGACGCACCATCACCAAATCCGCCCCGCGCGTGCTCCTCGAGGTCCACGACGACGCCGCCTACGCGTGCGGACCGGAGGAGCCGGGCCCCGAGGGCCTCCCCGTCGGCACCCAGGGCACCGCCCTCACCCTCCTCTCCGGCGGGCTCGACAGCCCCGTCGCCGCCTGGATGGCCATGCGACGCGGCCTCGAGTGCCGCGGCCTCCACCTCCTCGTGACCGAGTCCGAGCTCGAGGCGGCCGAGGAGAACGAGAGGATCCTCCAACGGTGGAACCCCGACTTCAAGCTGCACGTCGACGAGTCGCACCGCGAGTTCCTCGAGACGGCGGAGGAGCGGCTCTCCGGACGCCTCGAGCGCTACCTGTGCGTCGTCTGCAAGATGCGCATGATCGAGCGCGCCTGCGAGTGGGCCGAGCGGCTGGACTGCGACTGCCTGGTCACGGGCGACTCGCTGGGCCAGGTCGCGAGCCAGACGGTCTGGAACCTGCGGCTCGAGGAGCGGGCGGCTCGCCTCCCCATCTTCCGCCCGCTGATCGGGATGAACAAGCCCGAAATCGTTCGATACGGGCGCCGCATCGGGATCCCGCAGCGCGACCCGGGCCGCTGCCCCTTCGTTCCCGAGCGACCCATCGTCAAGCCCCGGGAGCGGGAGGCGCTCAGGGCCTACCGGAAAGTCAAGGAGGCGCGATAAAGACCCACCGAAACGCGAGACGCCGCGCAGATGGTAACCCCC
>JBDOKE010000240.1:0-2843 GCA_039833815.1 Methanobacteriota archaeon
CGCCGGGGGGCCGGACCTTGTCGGAGTACCGGGGTAAGGTGCGTGAGTTCCTGAGCGAGCACGGCGTGGACGTGGGTGATCGGGTTCGAGTGGTGCGGGAGGATGGGGTGGAGCTGGAGGGCGTCATCATGCCCAGGTCGGAGCTGGGGGATGATCGGCACCTGGTGCTGAAGCTGGACAACGGGTACAACGTGGGGGTCCGGGTGGATCGGATCGAGCGGCTGGAGGCTGTGGGGGAGCGGCGGGAGCCCAGTTTTCGACCGTTGAAGGGGGAGATCCCGGAGGATCCGTCGCTGCCGAACGTGGTCGTTATGTCGACGGGCGGCACGATCGCGTGCCGGGTGGACTACGAGACGGGGGCCGTGAAGCCGGCGTTCACGGCGGAGGAGCTGGTGAGCGCGGTGCCGGAGCTGCCTGACGTGGTCAACGTCGCGGACGTGCGGGCCGTGATGGATCTGCTGAGCGAGAACATGGAGCCAAGGCACTGGGTGAGGATCGCGGAGGAGGTGGCGGACGCGCTCTCGGACCCGGACGTGGACGGGGTGGTGGTCGCGCACGGTACGGACACGATGGCGTACACCGCGGCGGCGCTCGCGTTCCTGCTGGACGGGCTGCCCGGGCCGGTGGTGCTGGTGGGGGCGCAGCGGAGCTCGGATCGACCGTCTTCGGACGCGGCGTCGAACCTGATCGCCGCGTGCCGGTTCGCGGGCGAGGGCGAGGTGGGCGAGGTCACCGTCTGCATGCACGGGTGGACGGCGGACGAGGTCTGCCTGGTGCACCGGGGCGTGCGCGTGCGGAAGATGCACACCTCGCGCCGGGACGCGTTCCGCTCGATCGAGTCGCTGCCGATCGCCCGGGTGGACGTGCGGGACCTTCGGAATCCGGAGGTAGAGTACCTGAGGGAGGATTACCGAGAGCCTGGGGAGGGCGAGCCGGAGCTGTCGGGCGGGTTCGAGGAGCGGGTCGCGCTGGTGAAGTTCGCCCCGGGCATGGACCCCGAGGTCCTGGACTTCTACGTGGATCGGGGGTACCGGGGGATCGTGCTGGAGGGGACTGGGTTGGGTCACGTGTCGGAGCGGTGGTTGGACTCCATCGAGCGGGCGGTGGATGAGGGGGTGGCGGTGGTGATGACCTCGCAGTGCCTGTACGGTCGGGTGAACATGAACGTGTACCGGACGGGTCGGCTGCTCCGGGCGGCGGGCGTGATCCCGGGGGAGGACATGCTGCCGGAGGTGGCGTACGTGAAGCTGATGTACGTGCTCAACGAGACGGACGATCCGGGGGAGGTTGAGCGGCTGATGCGGACGAACCTGGTCGGCGAGATCGAGCGGGGGAGGGCGATCGGGGGGTTCGAGCCGGCGGACGGGCCGCACCACCGGCTCTAGAACACCTCCACCTTACCTTCCACGAACTCCCGGGTGAGCTCGGTGACACCGTCCAGCAGCTCCTCGGCGACCCGCTCCGCCCGCTTCACGTCCTCGCGGCCGACGTCGCCGACCAGCTGGACGTCCACGGCCTTCGGGTCGTTGATAGGGCGCCCGATCTGGCTCAGCAGGCGGACGTACACCTCGTCCGCGCTCGTCTCCTCGTAGATTCGGCGCGCCATTCGGTGCGCGAGCACGTTGTAGAGCTTGCCCACGTGGTTGACCGGGTTCTTCCCGGCCGCCGCTTCCATGCTCATGGGCCGGCACGGGGTGATCAGCCCGTTCACCCGGTTGCCCCGGCCCACGGACCCGTCGTCTCCCTGCTCGGCGGACGTGCCGGTGACGGTGAGGTACACCGTGCCGCGCTCGTAGTCGTCCGCCGTGTTGACGTGCACGGTAACGTCCGCGTCCGGGGCGAGCTCGGCGACGAGGTCCTTCACGCGGTCCTTCAGCTCCTCTACCACGGAGACGTAGTGGTCCAGGTCGTCGATCAGCCGGGAGACCATGGCCGCGGCGATGGTGAGCTCGATGGTGTCGCCCTCGCGGAGCCCCATGACCTTCACGTCCTCGCCCACCTCCGGTAGCTCCTTCTTGAGCCGGTCCGAGTTGATGAACCGCTCCGTCTCGTAGACCAGCCGCTCCGTCGTCGTGAGCGGGGCGAAGCCCACCCCGAACGAGGTATCGTTCGCCAGCGGGACCTTCTCGCCGCGCTCGAACACGTCCCGCAGGTCCGCGGATCCGTGACCGATTTTGGGCTCCAGGACGACGTGCCGGTCCACGTCGAGGTGCCGGATCGTCTCGTCCAGGTACTCGCGGGCGGCCCGCAGGGCGATCGTGCCGACCGGGACCTCCTCGTCCCCCACGTACGCCGTCGCCCGGCCGGTGATCAGGATGTAGATGGGTCGGATGACCTCGCCGCCGCCGAACTCGGGCTTGGCCTCCCCCGCGACCAGCTGGACCTCGTCCGTGTTGTGGTGCAGGATGCGGTCGAACCGCTCCAGGTACTCCCGGCACAGGGCCCGGGACACGCTCTCGGCGATCCCGTCGGCCAGGCTGTCCGGGTGTCCCACGCCCTTACGCTCCACGATCTCCACCTTTCCGCCCGTGAACGGGCTCTCGGGCAGCGTGCTCACCACGATGTTCCTCGTCATCCACGCTCGGCCCCCGGGGCGCGCTCCGGGCCGGCACCTCCAGGACCTCTCGGCCTCGATAGTAGAGCCGCACCCGGCCGGATTCTGATAATACTATTACGGGACAGTTCAGCTCCCGGGACACGTGCAGCGCCGTGGTATGCCGGGCCCCGAGCCCGGGGCGCACGCTCTCGGAGCTGACGTCGAAGATGGCGCCGACGGCTTCCACCTGACCGTCCGAGTTGACCACGATCGCCCCGTCCAGCCGGGACAGCGCCTTGAGCACGCG
>JBDOKE010000241.1:0-4497 GCA_039833815.1 Methanobacteriota archaeon
ACAACCGCGCGAAGAACCCCGTGGCCGGGCCCAGATCGAATCCCCACCCGGCGAGCGCGGCCAGCAGCCGCACCAGGCTCCGCGGCACGTCCAGGTACGCGGCCCCCAGCCCCGAACGACCCGGCGGGTAGCAGTACACCACGAGCGCCACCCGCTTCTCCCGGTTCGGCAGCCTCCGCAGCCGCAACAGCCGCCCCACCAGCCCCGCCAGATCGTCCAGCGTGCCCGGCAGCAACCGCGGACCCTCCGGCGAGTTCAGCCAGAGCACGCGGAACCAGAACGCCCCCTCCCGCTCCGAGCCCAGCTGCACCTGATACGTCCACTCCAGCAGCGGCCCCGCCCGCTCACCCACGTACTCCCCCACGCTCATCCGCTCGTCGCCCAGGAACGGGAAGACCACCTGCACCATCGGCGCGTTCAACCGGGACAGCACGTACTCCGCCGGCCGAGGAAAGTTCAGGGTGAAGGCCCGCAGGCTGACCACCACCTCCACCCGCTTCCCCAGCTCCCGCAACCGCTCCAGCACCATCGCCGGCGTCACGAGCCCGAGCCCGCAGTACACCCCCACCGCCCGCGCCCCGTACCGCCGCGCCACCGCGTCCAACCGGTTCACCACCGCCTCCACGACGCTCCTCACCGGCGTCATCAGGTACGCACCGTGCGCGAGCACCACCACCAGATCGCCCGGCAGCCCCCGAAGCACGTCGTCCAACCGGGTCACGGCCTCCCCGAGCGCCTCCGCCACCCACCCAGGCAGGTCCCGAGCCACCCGAGGCTCGTAAACGATCAGCCCGGGACCACCCCGCTCCAACCGGGCCAGCCACCGCCGAAACCCCTCCTCACTCACCCGCAGCCCCAGCGACCGGTACCCCCGACCCGGAACGTACGTCGACAGCGCCACCGCACCCAGATGCCGAGGCGGCACAACCCGCTCCGTCGGGTAACCCGGATCCGCCAGCCAGGCCAGGAAGGAGAGCAGGGCCCGCGCGTCCCCGGAGTGCAGGCACAGCCACACGTGCGCGACCACGGCGTCAATCACACCGGGCCGCCCCACCACGCCGGCCAGCCGACCGCCCCGAATCACGGCGACGGAGCGCTCGAGCTTGGAGTGCACCACCAGCACGATCGGCACCCGACGCGAGATCAACCGGGCGAACGACTGAAGGTCGGGAACGGACGCCCCCGACCGCCCGGAGAGCCGCTCCACGAGCACGCGGGGCACGCCGCCCATGGCGTCGATCACCACCACATCGGAGCGCGACAGCTCCCGACGTACCACCTCCCACGGAACCTTGGAAACATCCTCCGGCTGCTTCGGAACCGGATAAACGCTGGCGGAAACCCCCACCTCCCGGGCCGCCTCCCCCACCCCGGCCAGCGGCGCGTTCGTGAATAGGACCACGTGCACGGCGCTCACGGGCTCGCAGAAGGCCGGGATCAGGGCGACCACCGCTAAAACCAAGCGTAACGCTTTTACAGCCAAGCTTAGCGCCCCGCACCGAACCGACCTTAACGCCACCTAAATAACGATTTAGGGGGAGACGGCGCGTGAGGCGGTTGATCCCGGCCCTCGCCGCCCTCCTGTGCCTCGCAGGGGCGGCGACCGCGCACCCGGTGGACTGGGGCCCGGTCATCGACAAGGCCGCACGCTACTGGGTGGCCGTGGACGAGGCCAAGCGGCTAGCCCAGCAAACGAGCGACAAGAGCGACCCACGCTACTACCTGTTCCCATCAAGGGTCCAGCTGCACGCGTCGGAGGAGTGCGTGTACTGGACGGCCAAGTACGGTCACGCGAAGTGGGAGAAGTCCGGCGAAGTGATCTACGGTAGCTACGCGGCGCTATCCTCGATCTACGCCGCGCTGCTGAGCGGGGAGGTGCACGTCAAGGACTGGCCCGAGCCCTACCGGTCCCGGATGGCGACCGCGGTGACCACCGCCCTCGCCAAGCTCCTGTCGCTGCAGCAGAAGGATGGAGGCTGGGGCTGGCAGGTCATACTGAGCTCGGGTAAGACCAGGTTCCCCGCCGGCCTGGGCCACGTCCTGCGAACGGCCCAGATCCTGGCCGACGTGCTGATCCCAGCCCTGCGACTGAACATCCGGGAGGTCACGCTGGGCGGCTCCCGGTACGACGTGGCCAAGTGCGCTCAGGCGGCCGTTCGATTCCTCATCGACCAGCAGCTGAGCGACGGTGGGTACAGCTCGAACAAGGACTTCTCCAAGACGCCCGACCCACTGTACACGGGGCAGGCCCTGCGGGCCCTGTGCGAGGCCTACCGGTACCGGGACCTAATCGGGCTGAGCGAGGACACGGTGAAACAGATCAAGCAGGCGATCCAGAAGGCCGTGCAGTGGCTCGAGTCCCACCAGAACCCGCCCAACGCCGAGGCAGGACCGAACCTGTGGGAGATGCAGTCCGCCGCGATCATGGGCTCCCCGTACGCGCCACCCTCGGAGGCGACGCTCCTGCTCGGACTGATCGACGCGTACTCCCTCGCGGACGAGCTGGGCCTGGACAAGAACAAGCTGGCCGACAGCATCAACCGGGCCCTAAAGGCCATCGTGGACTGGGCGGCCCAGTACAGTAGCAGCTCGGTGGTGCAGTTCGACGGCAAGAAGGCCGTCGGCTGGGCCTACTCCAACTCCCGACTGTCCGGAGTCGGACCGTACGTGGTTCACACAGCCCGCGTGCTCATGGCACTGACCCTCGCCCAGCGGCTGGGTCTGGGCCAAAGTGCGATCCAAGAGCTCAAGCAGCTCGGAGCCACGATGGAGAGCGAGCAGGAGTGGCTGTACCGGGAGTGCGTCCAGTACGACGGGCTGGCCGCGTTCCCCTACCCGAACCGGGAGAACTTCAGTGGCGTGACGGCCTCCTCGCAGATGGACGGCATCCTCTGCGCGGTGGCGTTCTCGCACCCCGAGGTGTTCCTCCAGCGGACCACCGCGGACGTGCACCGGCTGATCCCCAACGTCAGCACAACCGGCGAGTCCGGTAAGGGAGGAACCGGAAGGAAGGCCGGCAAGCGCTCCGGGATCCCGCTCCACCCGATGGCGGTGATCGCCGCGCTGGCCCTGCTCCGACGCCGGCACTAGGCCTTCGCCTTTTTCCTCCCCCGACCACCCTCCCTCCTCAACCTCCACGGCCGATCCCCGGATTACTAAACTCATTGTTATTATTACCAAAGTAGTGTTAACCTAGGTTCACCGGTTCGGTCTCAATCTAACATTATTATCGCTTGAATCGGGCGGCGTCCCTGGAGGGGGTCAACCCGAATGAGACCGCTGGCCGTCCTCCTCGCCGCCCTGATGGCCCTGACGGGCCCCGCGCTGGCGGAAGAGGAGGCGTTCAAGGTGGCCGTGGTGCTGCCGTACCACGGCAGCTACGACCCGCACTGGGTGTACAAGGCCCACCAGCTGCCGGAGAAGCTCCAGGAGCTCCTGTCGGCGACCTACAGCGAGGGTTACGACATCAAGGTGTACCCGGGCGAGTTCGAGACGTTCGGCGTGACCAAGGTCACGCTGAAGGAAAGCCAGGGCAAGACGTACGAGATCCACCAGGAGTCGATCCGGACGGAGGAGGAGACCCTGGAGACGGAGTTCGGGTACGCGCTGAAGCAGGCGGCGCAGTTCACGAACAAGGGTAAGGACGGGCTGATCGTGATCCTACCTGGATTCCTGAACCGGGGCGGTCAGCACCAGGGCGTGGAGATCCCGGAGCTGATCGAGCGGGTGCTGGTGGAGGATCAGAAGGTTCCGCGGTACGCGTTCGTGTACCAGCAGTTCGGCATCGCGTCCTGGGACCGGCAGGACGATCTGGGCGTTATCCCGGAGCTGATGTACAAGAACATCGAGAAGGAGAAGGAGAAGCAGTTGGTGAACATAAACACAAACGACTCCAACCTGCAGTCCCTGCTGCAGGGTATTCAGAACCCCACGCTGAAGGACCTGATCGACAAGGTTAAGAACGAGCTTGGGCTGCTGGTGATAGCGTTCGGTACGCTGAGGTCTAGCTACTGGCCGGACTACAAGGCGAACATCGAGTACGTGCTCAGGTACCTCAGGGACAAGCTCGGCATCGACGAGAGCAAGGCCAAGTTCTTCGCCTTCAACAACCCGGAGATTGGACCGAAGAATTGGGATAAGTCGCGCTGGACCCTCAGGTACGATAACTTCAAGCAATTGATGCAGGATCTGAACAACGCCGGCGTGAAGTACGTGCTGGTGGTTCCGTACCTGACGGTGACGGGGATCACGGACCGGAAGCTGTTCGAGGGTAACCCGAAGCAGGGCGAGCCGGACGCGTACAAGTGCGGTAATGCCATCCTGCAGCACTTCAAAGCGACGCTCGTGGCCGAGACCGAGGCTGACAAGGAGCAGTACACGTACGTGCAGGACGGAAAGGAGAAGGATGTGACCATCTACATCAACACCCGCATCTACAAGATCTCTAAGAGCGAGCTGGGCACGAACGACGACATGTACATCATCTACGTGCGGCGG
>JBDOKE010000242.1:0-1997 GCA_039833815.1 Methanobacteriota archaeon
TAGACGGTGCTGATAACGATGAAAATGGCCGTTAGAAACATCGCACGGAGGAAGGTGAGATCGCTGATCACGATCCTGGGCGTGGCGATCGGGATCTCGGCCGTGGTGGGCGTGTCCTCGGTGGCCAGGGGGCTGCAGCACGACATCCGGGTGGCGATCGGCGGCTCCGCCTCACTCATCGTCAAGTCCAAGACCGCCCCGGACCCGCTCTCCAGCGCGCTGGACCAGTCCGTCGAGGAGAGGATCCGCCGCGTTCCGGGCGTGCAGCGCACGGTGGCCGTCTGGTTCAACAACCGGGTGGTCACGATCGGGAACCGCCGGGCCCCGATCATGATCGCGGCGATCGAGAACGGGCAGTACGACTTCGTCGTCGGGTCCCGGGTGCAGCCGCTCCGAGGTCGGCTCCCGCGCGACGGTGAGGCAGCGCTGGGCAGCCTCACCTGGAACCAGATGCGCCCGCGGGTCGGGGACCCGGTGGATCTGGACGGGGTGCGGCTCCGCCTCGCCGGCGAGTTCCGTACCTCCTCCCAGCTGGCCAACATGTGCATGATCACGACGCTGAACAGCGTGAAGCCGCTGCGGGGGAACGGGATCAGCTGCGTGTTCGTGCAGACGCAGGACCCGAAGCGGGTGAAGCGGGAGATCGAGCGGCGGGTGCCCGGGGTGGAGGCGATCGAGACCAGCAAGGCCGTGCGCAACATGGTCAGCAGCCTGAAAACCGTGGAGGTGGCGGGCCTGGTGCTCAGCTGCATCGCGGGGCTCGTCGGCGGTCTCGGCGTCGCCAACACCATGCTCATGTCCGTCCTCGAACGGCGCCGGGAGATCGGCGTCATGAAGGCCGTGGGCGCCACCAAGGCCCGCGTGATGAAGGTGTTCCTGATGGAATCGCTACTGATCTCGCTGGCGGGCGGCGCGCTGGGCTGCCTACTCGGCACCGTCGGGACGTACGCGTTGGTCCACGTGGTCCAGAAGTTCGAGGGCAAGCCGATCACCGTGTGCGTGACCCCGGATATCATCCTGGAGGGGTTCCTGGTGGCCGCCGGCATCGGCGTGCTCTCCGGCCTGTACCCGGCGTGGAAGGCGGCCAAGGTCGACCCGGTGAAGGTCCTCCGACACGAGTAGGGGGTTCGCCGATGGCCGACCCGGTCATCGAGCTGAAGAACGTGAGGAAGGTTTACGACTCGGGCCCAACCCGGGTGGAGGCGCTCAAGGGCGTGAACCTGAGGGTTCGACGCGGTGAGTTCCTGATGATCGTGGGGCCCTCCGGGTCCGGGAAGTCCACCCTGCTCCACATCATGGGGGCGCTGGACACGCCCACCTCCGGCCGGGTGAAGATCGCGGGCCGGGAGGTCTCAAGCCTCAGTGACCGGGAGCTGGCCCGCATCCGCAACCGGTACGTGGGCTTTGTCTTCCAGGAGTTCAACCTCATCGAGACGCTGACCGCGCTGGAGAACGTGATGTTCCCGATGACGCTGGCGGGCCGCGAGGACGAGGAGCTGGCCAAGCGCCTGCTGCTCAAGGTCGGGCTCTCGGAGGAGCACTTCGACAAGTTTCCGAACCAGCTGAGCGGCGGGGAGCGACAGCGCGTGGCCATCGCTCGGGCGCTGGCCAACGACCCAGATGTGATCCTGGCGGACGAGCCCACCGGTCAGCTGGACACCAGGAACTCGCGGCGGATCATAAAGGTGTTCAAGAGGCTGAGTGAGGAGGGGAAGACGATCGTCGTGGTCACCCACGACCTCTCCCTCATCGAGTGGGCCGATCGCGTGATCGTGCTCCGGGACGGACAGATCGTGGAGGAGGGAAGCCCTGAGGAGGTCTCCCCGTGAGCCCGACGGGCGAACGTTATGATAATCATAACAATTTGCGATGGTGCCCCGGCCGGGATTTGAACCCGGGTCGCGGGATGTCTCCGGCCCGGACGGGCCTCGAAAGTCCCGCATGATATCGGCGGGCCCGCGGTCACCCGCGGGCCCTTGACCGGGCTACACCGCCGG
>JBDOKE010000243.1:0-2809 GCA_039833815.1 Methanobacteriota archaeon
CCGGCGGCACGACCACCGTGGCCTTAAGTGCTGCACCGGCGTCACGCTGGGCTTCCTCGCCGAGTGGCACGCCCTCACCGCCGGGCAGCGCCCCTGCCGACCACCGGCACCCCGAAAGGCCAGGCGCCGGCTGCCGGCGGTCCCAGCGATCCCGATCGTGCGGCGCCGCCCCGGGGCGCGCCGGTGCCGGTAGGCGTCCAACTCCCTCCGCTCCCGGGAGAATCGTTATGGAAATTGAAACGATTGGGACCACGGGGAGCGGTCGGCATCGGGATCCGTCCTCATCCACGCGCCTCGGCTTGCGACCACCCTCCCCATCCACCGATCCCCCGCGGGATCCTCAAAGGTTTAAGGCGTTCCGGGGTCCCCTCCAAGCCCGGCGGGGTTCACCCTCAGCGGGAAACGCCGGGCGTGGGGGTGAGCGAGGCTTCCCTTGCTCGCCGTCATCCTCACCCTGCTGACCCTCCCGACCGCGGCGTGCGCGGCCTCGCAGTACCCCTCCACCGACGTCTACGTCCAGGGCGTCGCGAGCGACCACGCCGACCTCCTCTACGTCGTCTACGCCACCCAGCCCGGTCGCGTGACCGTGGCCCTACCCAACGACGCCGTGGAGATCCTCAAGGTGGGGTTCATTCCGAGGCGGGAGATCAGGTGGCGGGGGTACGGCGTCGGCGTCCCCGTGCCCCCGGAGGACCGGTGGCACCGGGTGGATTACCGCGTGGTTACCCGGGAGGTCGCGCGGTGGGGCGACCGGATCTCGGTCTACCTCGGGCACGATGACGTCGAGGACCGCACCGTGGCGCTGGAGGTGCCCGTCTCCCGGGTGCCCAGGGGGCTCCGCGACGCGTTCTGGGGCGTGCTCGAGCGCGGTCGCATGGTCACCAAGGTGCTCGAGGCGAGGGTCACGGAGCCCGGGGTGCTCCTGGTTCGACTCCGGTCCCCGCTCCGGAACGGGTACCTCCTGTTCTGGGCGGGCGAGGGCGTCAACGTCCCCTTCTCGGCCCGATGCTCCCTGATCGAGGGCACGATCCAGACCCCGCTCCGGGAGCTGCTCCACGAGGTGGGGGAAGCGCTGCCCCCGTCACCGCGGACCCGCACCTGGACGCTGGTGCCGGGCCCGGCCAACCCACCCGCCCTGCTCGCGGTGCCGGTCAAGTCCCTGGAGGCGGAGCTCGACGCCAAACCGCTGATCTGGCCGAACCCGTTCGAGCCGCCCCGGTCCGGGAGGATATCCTGGATGCCCCCGGTCCCGCCGATCGCCGGACGGCGCCGGCGGAGGCTCGCCCTCCTCGCCGCGCTGATCGGCGTCGCCTGGGCGGTGACGGGGCTCGCGTCGGCGAACCCACGCATCCCGCCCGAACGGCTGCCAACGCCCGTCCTATGCCACACCGCCGCGCTGTTCCGATGGAACGGCGAGCACTGGCTGCTCGTACGGCTCTGGCCGGGCGTGGAGCAGTCGGTGTACCTGCCGGACGACGCGGGCGTGAAGGGCGCGTGGGTGGTCCCGGCGGACGTCGTCCTCGCGAGCGCCCGGGTGGAGGAGGTGTACCGCTGGACCCGCGAGCACGGCCGACCGATCGCCCCCCAGCGGGCGCGACCGCCGGAACCCCCGGACCGCGTCCTCGTACCCACCAGACTGTCAAGGGAGCCCCTCGAGGCCCCGCTCGAGTCGGTGGGCCGGACGCTGCCCTGGTTCTCCCGCGACCGCCTCGAGCGGCTGACCCTGGAGGTCCGAGCGAAGCCGTCGGACGACGCGTTCCTGCTCGTCGAGCTCGACCGGGACCCGGGGCCCGTGGCGGTCACCGTGCCCGTGAACCCGCCCATCACGTACCTGATCAGGGACGACCGAGGCGCCTGGTGGCTGCACGTCCCGATGACGCCCGAGGACTGGCACGTCCCCGTCACGCTGGCGATCGTGCACCCGGTCCCGGCCCGCCGAGAGCCGTGCTGGGCGCGGTTCCGAAAGATCAGGTGGACCGAGGGGCCCGAGGACCTGCACACCGAACGGTTCATCGAGCCCCCGAAGCCCGACCCGGTGCTCGTCCTGGTCCGGGCGAAGGCCAACGAACGGTACCTGGTCGACATCGTCGCCGACACGGACGAGGTCCGACTGCCGAAGGGCTCGACGATCCTCGCCTGCGGCACGCTGCCGAGGGCGGAGTACTGGAGGGACGCCTACCGGGGCCTCCACACGCCCGGCTACCGACCCGCCCGGTACACCGCGACCGAGTCCGGAGACTCGGTGATCGTCCGGGTGCCCAAGGCGCCGGACCGGCTCGTCCTCATCCGAGCGGTGCTCCCCTCGCTGCCGAGAGACGCGAAGGTCGTCGACATCTCCGGCGGCACCAGGCTGGTGCCCAAGAGCGCCGGCGAGACCGGCCGACCGAGCCATCGGCCGATCCTACCCGTCCCGATGGTGCCGGCGCTCCGCCGGGGTCGAAGGGCCCCCTAGGCCACCCCGCGACAATCGTTTCGACATCCGTAACGATCCGGGTACCGGGAGACCCCCACCGGCACGGGAAGGCACGCCGGCGCACCCCGGCTAACGAACCCGGCGCTCGAGACCGCGACGCGGCGGTCCCACCGGGGCACGCGACCCGCGCAGACCCGACCGCACCGCGAGCGGCAACGTCGCAAGCGCCGCCAGGAGCAGACCGACGGACAGCCGCCCCCTCCCGGCCCGGGGCAAGACCACGCTGGCGACCAACCGGTAGACGGACAGCCTCCCCCCGTCGATCACGAACACCAACGAGACCGACCGCGCGTCCCGGCGCTCGCTCGCCCCGACCGCCACCCCAACCACCGACCC
>JBDOKE010000244.1:0-10698 GCA_039833815.1 Methanobacteriota archaeon
GGTTCAAGCTTACGGCCGCGATCTTAACGTTAGGAATCAGAGACAGGATCGCACGGATCTCGTCCACCACCCCGCGCGGGTACCGGAACGGGTGGTTGGGGCGGTGACACACAACGACCGCGTCGGGTCGGCACCCCAGCAGGATCCCCAGGTACAGGGGTCGGGGGTGAGGGTTACGACGCTCGGTCAGGGAGGACTGCCCCTCCACGACGACCACGTCGGGATCCCTCTCCTCCGCCACGTGGTCCACGGCGTGCGCGACGGCGGAGGCCACGTCCATCACCGAGAGGGAGCCCGCCCGGAACCCCACGTCCGCCTCCAGCGCCGCGAACTCGCCCGTGCCTACGGTCGCCACCTCGTAACCCAGTGACCTCAGCCCCTCCGCCAGCTTCAGCGTCGTAGTCCGCTTCCCGCACTCCTGCGAGGTACCCCCGACGAACACCGTGGGCACGTCCGCCTCGGGCGCGTCCTTCTTCGGCACGCACTCCGTGCAGCGCTCCGGCGCGTCCCCCGCCACCTCCCGCACCACGTCCAGTCTGGGACTCAGCTCCAGGATCCGCACGCCCCGCTCCCGAGCCAGCCGAACGAGCGCCGGGTACTCGTCCAGCGGGAGCGACCGGAAGGAGGTCACCACGTTCAGCCCGCGTCGGATCGACTCCACCGCCAGCTCGAGCGCCCGGTGCTCGGCCCCCTTTGGGAGCATGATCGCCACGGAGCGGGCGTCCCTCACCGCCTCCTCGAAGTCGTTCGTCACCTTCACCCCTGCGATCCTCATCCCAGCCTTGCTGGGATCGTCGTCCAGGAACCCTACGACCTCCACGGTCGGTAGCGACGCGAACTTCTCACCGCCACCGCCTGCCCCCACGACCGCGAACGGGTTGAGCTCCCGCAGCTCGTCCACCGACCTGAGCACGGTCACCCGGTACTCCCCCCGCGGGGCCGCCGCCCACCCGTGATGATAGCCTTACCGCTCACCGGGGTGACGACGCGAGCACCCGCCGCTTCCGCCGCACCCGCCGCTCGATCTCGCTCAGTAACCGGTCCAGCCCGTCCCCCCTCAGCGCCGAGACGGGGATCGGCCGGTGCCCCGTCCGCCGGCGGAGCTCTCGCAGCCGCTCCCTTAGCTCCCCCTCCTCCAGCAGGTCGATCTTGTTCGCCACCAGGAGCGTCTCCAGGTCGGCCGCGTGCTTGATCACGTGTAGGGCACGCAGGGCCTCGGGGCCGAGGGGCCTGGTCACGTCCACCACGAACAGGGCCAGGTCGTAGCTCCCCAGCCGCTCCACCACGTCCTCCGCCGTGACGCCCCGACGGCTCCGGCGCCCCCGCTCGTCCGCGATTCCCATCGTGTCGAACACGTACAGGGGCACGTCCCGCCGCGACCACCGGTACCCGGAGACCGACTTCGTCGTGCCGGGCACCTCGGAGACCTCAGCGACGGCCCGGCCCAGGAGCGCGTTCACCAGGGTCGACTTCCCCGCGTTCTCCGGCCCCACCACGGCGATGCGAAACCGCCCCCGCTCCAGCCGAGGCACCTCCTCCACCTCGGCCCGCTTCACGCCTCCGACAGCCCCCGCGCGAGCCGGAGTATCCCGGCGAAAAACCCGACCACCGCGCCCAGCGCGGGCAGGAGCGCCTTTAACGTCCGCGAGTGCACGTGTCTGGAGAGCGCCCAGCCGGCCACCACCCCGAACACGACCGAGGTGGACAGCTCAACCCCGGCGAGCAGCTCGCTACGACCCATGAACAGCCCCCCAGGGGCCCGAACGTTGGACCTGAGCGCGATCTACCGGCTGAAGCGGGTGCTAAGGACGGGCTGGCTGGTGCGCGGCGTCCCGCGCGGCGCCGTGGAGAGCGTGGCGGAGCACTCCTTCGGGGCCGCGCTACTCGCCTGGGAGGTGTCGCGGAGGCTCCGCGAGCGCGGTGTGGACGTGGACCCGAAGCGGGCCGTCCTCCTCGCGCTCGTCCACGACCTCCCGGAGGCGGTGGCCCTCGACCTGGACGCCGAGGCCAGCCGGGTGTACGGGGAGGCGAAGCGCCGGGCCGAGGAGCGGGCCGCCCGGGAGCTGCTGGACGACGAGTTATTGAGGCTCTGGCGGGAGTTCGAGCGACTGGAGTCGGAGGAGGCGAAGGCGGCGAAGCTGGCGGACGTGCTGGACATGGCCCTACAGGCCCTGGAGTACGCGCGGGTAGGGTTCCGGGACCACCGGGAGTTCGTGCGGTCGGCCCGGGAGACGGCCCGGGAGCTGGGCCCCGAGTACCTGGAGGTGTTCGAGGAGCTCCTGAAGCGGGGTGGTAAGCGTGAAGATCCTGGAGAAGGACCTGGATAAGGGGTACGTGGAGGTCCTACCGGAAACGCTGGACGATCTCTGGCACCTGTACCACATCGTGCGGAAGGGAGACCTCGTGTTCGCCCTGGAGCGGCGTCGGGTGAAGGACGAGCGCGCCGAGACGATCCGCCGGGACAAGGGCGAGCGGCGACCCGTGTACCTGGGCGTCCGCGTCGAGGACACGGAGTTCGACAAGTACTCCAACCGGCTCCGGATCAAGGGGATCATCGAGCACGGGCCCGAGTCCGGCTCCCACCACACGATCAACGTCACCACGGGCAAGCGGATCAAGGTGGTAAAGGAGGAGTGGGATCGGAAGGACCTGGAGCGGCTCGAGGAGGCGGAGATGTCCCGGCCGCCCGTGCTGCTGGTCGCCGTCGACGCGGGCGAGGGCACGCTGGGAATCGTCCGAGACTACGGACTCGACGTGGTGGCCCGCGTTCGGCACAACGTGCCCGGCAAGCGGGGCGGGGACCGTCGCGCCGAGCTCCGCGAGTTCTTCCACCGGCTCGCGGACGAGATCGAGCGGGTGATGAAAGAGGAGGACGTCGAGCACCTGGTCGTCGGCGGGCCCGGGTTCGTGAAGGAGGAGTTCGCGGAGTTCCTCCGGGAGGAGCGCGGGATCAACCCGGCGGTGGAGGACACCGGCTCGGCCGACGAGTCGGGTCTCGTCGAAATGATCCGGCGCGGCGCGGTGGAGCGGGTGGTGGAGGAGTCACGCGTGGCGGAGGAGGCCAAGCACGTGGAGGAGGTCTTCAAGCGGATCGGCCGCGGGGACGACACGGTCGCCTACGGGCTGGAGGACTGCAAGCGGGCGGCGGAGTTCGGCGCCGTTGAGACGCTGCTGATCGCCGACGAGGTCTTTCGACGGGCGATGGTGGAAGGGGACGAGGACGTACGCGAGCTCGTGGAGTACGTGGAGCGCACGGGCGGTGACGTGCTCATCGTGAGCACCGAGCACGAGTGGGGAGAGCGGCTGCTGGAGCTGGGCGGGGTCGCGGCGCTGCTTCGGTTCGGCCTGCCCGGATGATCACTCCTCCGGGATCTCCCGCACCTGGCCGCTGCTCTTGTCGAAGACCTTATCCGGATCCACCTGGATCCCCTCGTCGGTGATCTCGAACGGGTGCCTGTACATGCTGTGCGAGGTACCTCGCATCTTCCACACGATCAGCGACCGCCAGAGCCGCCCGCCCACCTCGTCCAGGTCCAGCCGAATGATCCCGTCCACCGCGTGCTCGACGCCCGGGCCACCGAACCCCCGCTCGTGCGCCGCGATCTGGTTCACCAGGATCGTCGTGCACCCCAGCCCCGCCAGCATCCGCTTCAACCGGAACATGATCCGCCGCGCCACGCTCGGCTTGTCCATGTACAGCGGGGTGACCGAGTCGATCGCCACCCGCTTCGCATCCACGTCCTCCACCGCCCTCCGGATCACCCCCGTCAGCTCGCTGATGTCCGTCGGGTCCTTCACCACGTACTTCTCGTACTCGCTCGCCTTCCCGATCCCCGCCGTGAACGCGTCCACGACCGCCAGCATCCCCTCCTGCTCGTACTCCCGGAAGTTCCAACCGAACCCCTCCGCGTTCTTCCGCACCTGCACCGGGTGCTCCTCCAGCGTCACGAACACGCCCGGCTCGCCCTCCTCCAGCCCGGACCAGATAAACTGCTGCGAGAAGATCGTCTTCCCCGTGCCCGGACCCCCGGTCAACAGCACCGCGTTCCGCTCCGGGATCCCCCCGTTCAGCACGTCGTCCATCCCGGGAATCCCGGTCGAAACCTTCTCCACCGCCAATCCCAACACCCCGCGAGACCACGACCGCGCTCGAATTAAACCGTTACGAGATACGCGACCCAGCGCGCGGCCGGGAGTGAACGCCCATGGGAGGCCTGTGCCCGAGGTGCCGAGGCCGCGGCTGGTGCGGCCGGGACGAGTGCGTGTACCTGGCCGCGCTGCGCGAGGTCCGCGAGCGACTGGCTCGGCACCGGGACCTGGACGGGTACACCCTCACCGTTCACGTCTCGTGGCGCGGGTACCCACGCGTCCGCCTGGCCCCCGGCGTCGGCGAGCGGGACGTCCCCGACGAGGGCCGGGCGCTGGCCCGCCTCCCCTACGACGAGCTCCTCGAGCTCCGCGCCCTCACCTTCCGCAAGCGCAGCGAGCGGAGGCACGTGCGCGAGACCCCCGACCTCTCCCACGAGGAGATCGAGGCCACGGTCTCCGCCCGCCCCGTCGAGAGCACGCTCCACGTCGAGCGGCGACTCAGCGACCCCACCCGCACGGCCCCCTTCCTCGGGCCGCTCGTCGACGGGCGGCTCGAGCTGGACGGAACCCCGCGCGTCCCCCGCCCCCTCGAGCGGGTTCACGAGGACGAGCTGAAGGCCGAGCGGGCGGTGATCGAGCTCTACGAACGCGGGTTCGACGAGGGGTACATCGCCCGCGCCCTCTCCCTGGGCCTGCTCGGGCGACCCACCGACCGGCGCCTCGTTCCCACCCGATGGAGCGTCGCGGCCGTCGACTCGATCGTCTCCGACCACCTCAAGCGCACCGTCCGAGAGCTGCCCCCGGGCGACGAGTACCGGCTGCTTCACGGCGAGCTCTTCGGGAACGAGATGTGGGTGATCCTGCGACCCGAACCCCTCTCCTACGAGCTCATCGAGGTGTACGAGCCCGGTGCCCCCTGGTCCGACCGCGAGCGGGTCACGGTGCTCCGCGACTCGGAGGTGAGCCGGGAGCGCGAGCCCGAGGAGACCGGCGGCGCGTACTACGCCGCCCGCGTCGGCGCCCTGGAGGCGTGCCGGGACCTCGGCCGACAGTTCGGGATCACGGTCATCCGGGTCGTCCGCCGGGAGTACTCCGCCCCGCTCGGCGCCTGGGTGATCCGAGAGGCCGTCCGAAGGGCGGAGGAGGTGGTGAGGACGGACGACCTCGGGGAGCTGCTGGAGACCCTCCGCGAGCGCCTGGACGACCCCGCACGCGCGGCGCTGCGCGCCCTCAGGCGCGACCGGCAGTCCACCCTCGATAGGTTTTTATAAGGGCCGTCGACCGGGCCGCGGGGCAAGCGGTTGCTCCTGCTGCGAGACCACGCGGACGTGCTTCTCACGGTCCACCGGGCCGGTAGGGAGGAGGCCCGGGAGATCGCGGAGGAGGCGGAGACGACCACCGAGATCGTCCCCAGAAGGCTCCTCGAGCTCGAGCTGCAGGGCCTGATGCGGCGGGTCGGCCCAAACGAGTGGGAGCTCACGGAGGCGGGCAGGCTCGCCGCCGAGGCGGCGGAGCGGGCCGTGGAAACGCTGAACGCCGACCCGCACGAGTGGCCCCACGAGCGATGGGTGGGCTCGGACACCATCCTCGCGCTCAAGCACTCGTCCCTGTCCGCCGTCCCCGAGGAGTGGGGCGAGCTACTGGAGGAGCGCGGCTTAGCCGAGGATGGGGAGCTCACGGAGGCCGGCGAGCTGATTCTGAACGCCTACCTCCAGGCCACCCCGCGCCTCTACGTGACCCAGGACGTCTCCGGAGTGATCGCCCGACTACCCCCGGGCCCGGGCACCGCCAAGGCGCTCATCAAGTACCGGGAGACGCTGGGGATCCCAGACAACGTTCTCCACGCGCTCGAGGCGATGCGGCTGCTCGTGATCTCACCCCCCATCGACGGAGGACGAACCTACACGCTAACGGCCCTGGGCCGGGAGGTCAAGTTCGCCCTGGAGAAGGCCGTCCCGGCCATGCACGTCGTACTCTCGCCGGAGATCATGGAGGACGTCAAGGCCGTGGACGAGGGGAAGGAGCCCGAGGACATGGAGCGGCTGGAGAGGCTGGGGTACGCCTGGGAGGGCTCGCTGACGCGGGCCGGCGAGCACGTGCTGCGCGCCTACGAGATGCTCGGCGAGGACGTCCCCGGCGTCCCGCCGATCAGCCTACGACCGGAGGAGCTCCGGCTGCTGGAGATCATCGACCGACTCCACAACCCGGACGAGAACCCCAACGTCGCCCCCACGCTCGCCCGCATCAAGCGCGTGCTGATGGAGGAGTACGGGGAGCACGATCCCGACCCGTCCACGGAGCTCAAGGAGCTCGAGGCGCACGGGTTCATCGAGAAGACCGTCTGCGACTACGGTCAGGAGAAGGGCAAGCCCATCTGGGTGCTGACGGAGGAGGGCGAGCTGATGCTGCACCAGCTCGGCACCCCCGTCCGCGCCGTCGCCGTCAAGGCCGTCACCATCTCACTGGGCCACGAGGCCCCGGCGCCCGAGTGGCTGGAGGAAGCGCACCGGCAGGGACTGGTGTCGAAGTCGGCGATCACCTCCAAGGGACTGCTGGCCTCCAAGGCGGCCAAGAACGTGGAGCGGGCCCCGTTCCTGACCGGGGACGAGGCGAAGATCGTGTACCGAATCCCCCCGGAGGCCGTGGCCCGAGAGGACCTGATCGAGGACCTGGAAAACCGGTACGGGCTCCTGGAGCACGAGGTGCTGGACCACCTGGACCGCCTCGAGTCCCGGGGCATCGTGGACGAGCTGCTGACCGGCTACGTCTCGCTGACCCGGGCCGGCCTGCACCTACGAAGGGCCGTGAGCAAGGGGCAGACGATGGAAATACTCAAGCTGAGGCACCCGATCACCCCGGTCTCCGCCCGGTTCCTAGAGGCCGTGGCCACGCTGAAGGACCGGGGCTACGGGGCGAAGAAGCTGTCGAAGTTCCCGAAGACGCTGCTGAAGGAGGCGGACGTCACGCTGGACCAGGCCAAGAAGGTGATCACCGTGCTCCGGCGAACGAAGATGATGAGCGGCTGGAAGATCACCGAGGCGGGCGAGGAACTCCTGCAGGCGCTGCGGATCCTGCGGGAGGCGACGCGCATCCGGCGACGCGCCGCCGCCTAGCCCCCTCACCGCGCTATCGTTACGAACCCCGTAACGATTCCCGGTATGGTGCGGCCGCCGGGATTTGAACCCGGGCCACGGGCTCGGCAGGCCCGCGTCCTACCAGACTAGACTGCGGCCGCACCCCCAGGCACGCGCACCCAGACCCAGCTAAATATCTTTTTCGGCCTCCCGCAGCGCCGCCCCGATCGCCGACTCCGCCTCCCCCACCACCTCAAACCCGTGCCCCGGGAAGATCGACTCCACCCCCACCGCCAGCAACCGCTCCAACGACTCGCACAACCGCTCCCGATCCCCACCCGGCAGATCCCACCGACCCGGCCCGAACCCGAACACCGTATCCCCCGTGAACGCCACGTTCCCCACCAGGAAACAGCAACTCCCCGGCGAGTGCCCCGGCGTGTGCAGCACCCGCACCCTTACCTCCCCCACCTCAATCACGTCCCCATCCCGGAACGTGAACGACGGCTCGAACGCCGGCATCGACGCCCCGAACAGGTACGCCGCCGACCTCCGATCATCCCCCTCCCGCAGCACCTCCGCCTCCGCCGGATGCACCCCCACCTTCCAACCCCGCTCCAGCGCCCGCGGCCCCGCCGCCGCGTGATCGTAGTGAGCGTGCGTCAACACGACCCCCACGACCTCCACGTCCCCCACCCTCCGAACCACCTCACCCGTCGCCCCCACGTCCACCAACAGCCCCTCCCCGCCCGACACCAACAGGTAGCAGTTACAGTCCGGCGCCGGCGTCACGCCCTTTCCACCCACCCGATACACCGAGAACTCCTCGCACGAGTACACCTCCAGCAAGGGGGGACACCCCCATCCGACCCGAGAAACTCGCCCACCGAGCCGTCAAAAAAGCCCTCGAGCGCACCGTCTTCGACCCCGACGCCTGGACCCACGTGACCACCGTCTCCAACGACACCCTCCACATCCACGTCCTCACCAACCAACGCCGCAACGTCGAGGGCAAGGGCGGCCGCAACCGCCAGTACCTCGAAGGCTACGTCGAGGGCTACCTCGCCGCCCACGGGCACGACGCCCGCGTCCACGTCAGCGTCATCAACGCCGGCCTCCGCGACGAGACCGAGGAATTCCGCTACCTCCCCCTCGAGCGCGCCCTCAGGGAGAACATCCTCGACGAGAACCACCCCATCTACCGAACCTGCCGCGAGCTCGACATCCCCCACATCGTCCTCGGCGCCCGCGAGATCGTCGGCCCCAACCCCGCCCTCCCCGAACTCGTCCAAAAGACCGAGGGAGAGCGCGCCGTCGACCTCTTCACCGGCACCGGAGCCGCCGCACTCGCCGCCGCCCGCGCCGGCTACGACGAGATCTACGCCATCGACGCCAAGATCCACCCCGACGTCCGCGAACGCCTCGAGAGCGAGGGCATCGAGATCATCGAGACCGACTTCCGCGACCTCGACCTCCGCGAGCTCGAGCCCATCGACCTCCTCACCGCCGACCCACCCTACGCCTCCGCCCTCGAGCTCCTGAGGAAGCTGGAGGAGGAGCGACCCCACGTCCGCACCGCCATCATCGCCCACGGCTTCACCGGCTGGGTCCGCGCCGTCCGCGAGATCCGCGGCCACCTCCTCGAGCTGTTCCGGGAGGTCGAGCCCGTCTCCAAGCACGGCCACGAGCTCAGCGTCTGCCGCGGGCTAAAGCGCTGACCGACACCACCCGATCGACCACCTTACCGCCCGGCAGGCAGCGCTCACGCACGAACCGCTCGAACGAGCTCCCCCCTCCCCGGGCTCGGTACCGCAGGAACGCGCCCGCCCACAGCCCGCGCGCCCGCTTCCGCAGCGAGTACTCGAAGGGAACCCGGGTGAGGAACCGCTCCGCGCGCTCGCCCCAGAGCTCCATCTTGAAGAGCCACCGGCGCTCGCCCTCGGAGGTCTCGTACGACCGGTTTCTGAGGACTGCCATCCTGACTCCCAGCTCGCCCTCCACCAACCGGTTGACGCCCTCAAAAAGCCCCGGCGGGGCCCCCACCGGCGAGGCCTGGGTCAGCCCCACGCTGACCCTACTCCGAGAGATCGACACGTGCCCGTCCGCCCCGAAAAGCCCGGCCAGGAACTCCAGCACCACCCGACTCGGACCCTGACGGACCCACTCCGGCACCTCCACCTTACCCGTCTTCCGGCCCTCCGGCACCCCGAGCTCCCGCAGCAGCGCCGCGAACCCCTCCGAGTGCACGGCCACCTCCACCGCGTCCCTATCCTCGTACTCGTACCTCACCGGCGAGAGACCCAGCGCCCCGAGATCCCGCTCCAACCAGCGCAGCCCCGCCGACTCCCCGTAGAACTTGACCACGTCCCGCTCCAGGTGGCCGTCGCCCACCGCGTAGCCCACGATCCTAGCCAGCGCCGGAACCACCGGATCCTCCCACCGCAGTGGCAGCAGGCCCAGGTCCCGCAGGAACCCGCGAGCCCCCTCCGAGGCCCCGACGTCCGGCAGCAGTACGCCCCGACGACTCACCGCCGGCGGCACCTCCACCGGGTACAGCACGACCCGATCCCCGGGCCCGAGGTCGCCCAGCCGGCGCTCGCCCCGCAGGGTGGGAACGCGCAGGTCCCCCGGGCCCGCGAGCTCGAACCCCAGCCCGGTCCTCAGGGTCACGCCGGCGCCCCGGTCCCCGGCGAGACTAGCCGCACCGTTCCACCGGGCCGGCCACCGCGCCGACAGCCTCGCCTCCCGCCGAGCGAGCTCTTCCAGAACCAGCTGGGCTCGCTCCTCCTCCCGGGGATTGTAGCGGAACCGGACCCGCGAGAGGAACCTGAGCAGGTCGCGCCGACCGCGCACCAGCACCTCCATCCGGGCGTACCGGTAGCGCCCGGAGGAGGCCGGAGACAGCCCCACCGCCTCCGCGTTCACGCCCAGCGAGTTGAGCAACCTGAGGACGTCGAGCGCCAGAAAGAGCAGGCTACCCTCCCGATCCGCCCGCGCCCGGAGCTCCAGCCGCACCGGCCGGGGACGACTCCCATCGAACCCGAGCACCTCCCCGCGCACGCTGTAGAGCCCGGACAGCAGCTCACGCGCCGCGCCCGGATCCTCGAACACCCACCCCGGCATCCGGCCCACGGAGTCCGAGGACGCTCCCACCATGGCCAGCGCGCTCAGGAGACGGGCGTCCCGCGACTCCACGCTCGTCCACCGCTTGCCCCGCCGCACCGACGGAGACACGCCGAGCCGAGCGAGATCCTCGAGGAGCCCTCGCGCCCCCTCGTTGGGCACCGAGAGGCGCACGCGCGGTCGGTCGCCGCCACGTAGCGTTCCCCTGCCAAGCAGCACCCCGAGCAGCCTGGCGAGGACGAGCTCCGAGTCCATCGCGAGCACCTCTCGAGGGCGCGCCGGCCGGGTACAAGCGGGGGACGACGCGGACCGGCAGGGCCCTCCGGGCTGCAGTCCGGAAACAACGTTTCAAGGTTCGTAACGATTCCGGCTGGTGCCGCGGCCGGGATTTGAACCCGGGCCCACCGGATCT
>JBDOKE010000245.1:0-1895 GCA_039833815.1 Methanobacteriota archaeon
GGTGGACTGAGCCAGAGCGGTGTAGGGGCGGTAGAGGAGGCGCTGCGGAGGATCAGCGAAATCGCGAACCGACTCGGCATCGGAGAGGGTGAGGACAGTGACTTCACCCTGGAACGACCCACGCTGCAGGTGGTTGAGAGGGCCCTGGACGAGGGGAGGAGACCGGTAATCCGAGGGGAGCGCGTGCCCGACAACGTTCTCGATCCAGTCTTCCTGGAGTGGTTGAGGGCTACGAAGTACGCCGAAGGACTTCGTCAGGTCGAGGGTAGGCCAACCGACGCTGGCTCGAAGGCCGAGAGCTGGGCTGAGCTGGCCGAGCGATTGGAGGGACCGAGCCTCGACGGTTCATCAGATGAAAAGTGCGGCCCGGGGCGCGAGGGATCCTAGGCGGTAGGGTTCGGGGGCGAGCGAGGATGTGTAGGGACCCGTGCGAGCTGCTGCTAGCGTGGGCCGGCGTTTCGGGCGTGTCCCTGGGGGGCGACGTTGATCCTAAGGAACTCCCACGGGAGCTCGAGGGTGAGATACCCGACGAGAAACTGCACCGATTGAGAAGGCTCGCGGAGGACTACCGGGAAACACCGGAGTACTTCGAAACCCTCGCGGAGCTGGGCGTCGAGGAACCTCCAGTCTCCCACGTCGCCGAGGTCGCGGTAATCTCGGCGCTACGGGGCCCGGTACTGCTCTACGGTGAGTGCCCGTGGAAAAGCGCCACCGCGCTACTCTTCTGCGACGTGGCCTACCGGACGCGGAGGAACGAGACCCTGTCCCCGCGCCGCGCGACCAAGCCCGTGCTGATGGCCGAGTGAGGCGCCCTATTCGAGCGGGTCGATCGGGCCCGGAGCGTCCGAGGGCTCGAAACGCTTGGCGAGATCGCCCGAGGATGGGAGGCATCACCCCCACCCGTGCCGGCGCACGAGGACGTCCTGCAGGCCCTTAAATGCCTGGACGAGTTCAAGGACGCGAAGGAGTACCTGCAGGAGCGGAGGGAGAAGACGGATGGATGGTCCGAGGAGCGCGAGACGTGGGAACGAGTCCGGATGATGATGTCCTCGATGCTCAAGAAGGCGGTGGTCGCCACCGCCGAGGGTAAGGTGGACCTCAAGCACGCCACGAGCCTGCGCCACGTGGCACCTAAGGTCGAGCCACCGGACGACCTGCGACGCTGGGCGAACAGCACGCACATCCCAACGGCCTTCCGGGACGTGGTGGACGTCACTGGGTCGAGCGAGTTCAAGCAGAGGGCAAGGGAGCTGCTAGGCAGGATCTGGGAGGGAGAGGAGGCATCGTGGGTCGAGTTCGCCCGGCTGGTCGTACCCAAGGATCCGCTCGCCGAGCGCAGGGAGCGCGCCAAGCTTTACGTCAGGATGCCGGTGGAGTTCTGGCGGGAGACGGAGAAGCCGGAAGGAGCGGGCGTGATATGCGTCGGGGACGGGGACGTGACCGTCGTTGGGTGGTTCGAGCTGGACGACCTCAGCGACTACATCGGCGTCATCAAGCCGGCCTTCAGGACCGAGTGGTTCGACCGGACGTGCCACCTCACCGCGGCGCTGGAGAAAGCTCAGGACGTTGTGGGCCTCCCGGAGGTGCTCGGGTACGAGCGGTTCAACGAGAAGTCGATCCCCTTGGACCCGTTCCTGAACCCGGACGAGCGCTGGCTACGCGGGTCGCGAGAGGCGGCGAGGGAGATCTCCGAGATGTTGGAGGCGCTGCGCTTCAGCGACGTGGACATGCCGATCCACCTGGAGGTCATCGTCAGCATCTCCCCGGCCGCCTGCTGGACGGCCCTCCTGGACCTCGGGACCCGGCTGGCCTCCATAGGCTGGAAGCGCGTGACGGTGGACGTGGTGGAAGCGGCGGTGGAGCGGACCGTGACGGTAGTCGGCCGGCTCATCCCG
>JBDOKE010000246.1:0-5883 GCA_039833815.1 Methanobacteriota archaeon
GGGGGCGTCTCCGGCCTACTCGGCCGGGATGATGATGTCCCGCTCGCCCGCCGGCTCGAACTCCCGCAGCGCGCCCTTGGCGAACTCCTTCCGCGGCTCCGTGAAGTCGAAGACCAGGTCCGGGTCGGCGAACGCCACCTTCACCAGCGGGTTGGCGCAGTACGCGTCGCCGCGCGCCGCGTGCGCCGCCTGCACGATGCCCGCGTACTCGCCCAGGTGACCCACGTTCATCGCGTAGTTCGGGTAGTTCGGGCCGCGCAGCTCCAGCGGCAGGCCCTCGTCGCTCCGCACGCTCAGCGAGTTGGCCGCACCGCACTGGTCCTGCAGGTCGTAGCCGTAGAAGCCCAGTCGACCGTGGCCCTCCTTGTGCAGGAGCTGCGACAGGTACCAGCCGTTCACGCCGGCCTGCGAGTGTCCGGTCGCGAACGCCACGCTGCAGCCGGACGCGGCCGCGACCACGGCCGCTCGCTGTGAACCGCCGAAGTGCGTCTCCATCGCGGCTGGGTACCGCTCGTACTGCTCCAGACCGTACAGCGTCACCTCGGTGGCCACGTCCTTGACGACCTCCATGTCCGGGTCGGCCTCGGCTAGGCCGTACTTGTCCTCGACGTAGTCGAGTCCGTAGTACACGTAGTCGTCCAGGATGTTGTCCGTGTACACCGCGGTCGCGTACTGCGTGAAGCCCACGCCACCGGACATGTAGGAGCCCAGCCAGATCTGGTCGTACAGCATCGCGCCGGCGGCGATGACTTCCAGCGCGACCTTGGCCGGGTCGTCCGGGTACTTGCGCATGGTCTGGACGCAGTCGGCCAGGATGCCGAACGGGACGCCGCCCGGCTCGTTCTCACCGCGGGCGCGCCGGGCGGGCAGCATCTCACCCATGTTGATGACCTCGGCGTGCTTGCTCGCGTAGGCGAAGTCGGACACGGCCGCCTCTCCGGCCGCGATCTTGTACGCGCAGATGAAGGACATCGCGATCTGCATGGCGGCCCAGCGGTACATGGTCGCACCGTCGCAGACGTGGCCGACGATGGTCGGCATCCGCAGGACCTGGTACACGCGGTCTCCGATGGCCTTAATCAGCTGCTCGGCCTGCTCCTCCGGGAAGAGCTTCTCGATGTCGATCAGGAAGCGGTCGTCGATCTCGTCGGCCAGCTCCAGGTCGCCGGTGATGATCTTCGCGTAGCAGTCCCAGGTCAGGCCCGGGTGGATCTCCACCATGTGCTCCTGCACGACCGCGCCGCCGGGCAGGGCGTGGTTCAGGGTCTCCATGTACTCGTTGATCGTCTCGGGCGTGACCTCCTTACCCAGTCGGCGCTCCAGCACGCGGTGGGCCGTGTCCATGCCGACGATGACGGTACGGCGGATGTCGTCCCACATCTGCTGCATGGCGGCGTTGTTCACGAAGTGCAGGTCGTCACCCTCGACGAACACGTCCGTGCCGGAGACCTGGTAGGGCATCAGCTTGCGCTGGCCGAGCGGGACGCCGATGTCCGGGTTGTAGTGCGGGATGCCCCGCTCCTCGGCGATCTTGTCCGCCCACTCCTTGAACTCCTTCTTACGCTCGGACTGCTTCCAGCCGCCGTAGTCGTAGAAGTGGGTGGTGACCTCCTCAGGGTCCTCCTCGAACTTCTCCTTCAGGGCCTTCATGAAGAGTCTCTCTTCCTTCTCGGCCATGCGGCCGCACCCCACTTCGGCGGGTTTCGTCCGGATTCTTAAGTGTTTCCAAATATTCGGAGGGGTGGAGCGTGTGAGGGGGGTGTGAGGCTACTTGCCCTCGGCCTCATCCGGCCGGTAGCCGGCGAGGGTGCGGAGCTCGTGGATGCGCTGGACGACCTGGATGAGCTCCTCGTCCTCCCGGTACGGGACGCCGTCGATCCGGTAGATGGTCGTGCGCTCCTTCAGCTCGTCCTCGTCCGCGGGCTTGCCCACGGGGATGGGCTCGTCCAGCTCGACGCCCACCTGGTCCTTGACGTACTCGACCTCGCCCGTCTCCTCGTTCAGGCGGTAGCGCCGGAGCGCGTCGAACATCAGGCCGTTCTCGTCGAGTCGCAGGGAGTGACCGTGCACGGTCGCGCCGCGGACGCCGGTCCGGGCCGGGTCGAAGATCTCGGTCTCGAGCAGCTCCTTGGAGATCTTCTCCAGGTCGCGCTCGCGCACCTCGATGATCTGTCGCCCGGACAGGGTGCCCGTGTCCACGCCGCGGTAGCGCCACATGTACATGCGGGCGCGGATGTACGGGTGGATCGGGGCGAAGTAGACGGAGTCGGTGAACTGGATGTACCGGATCCGGTCGCCCGCCTTGGCCCCCTCGGTGGGCTCGACCAGCTCGCGGACCGGGCACTCCGGCTCCTCCATCTCCTCCAGCGGCGGGTGCACGCTCGGGTACTCCTCACCCGGCTCGCGGTGACCGAGCAGGCGGACGACGTCCTCGTCGGGGATCTCGCGCAGGCGCTTCAGCTCGTGGGTCGGGTCCATGTACTTGCGCCGGTTCTCGGCGATCTTGGTCTCGCCCGGGTAGAACTGGGCCTTTTCGGCCATCTCGTCGCGCACGTTCTCGGCCATCCGGGGTCCCCCGGTGGGGCGGGTCCCCGCCTAATTTTAAAGGGGTTTCGACAAGGGGGGCGGGGTTACGGCGGGGAACGGTGCGTGGTACCGCGGTGTTTAGGTCGTCCGGTCGCGGTAATCACGCCCGGGCGCGGCGCAGGGCGCGCCGGACTTTCCCGACGATCTCCTCGATCTTGTAGGCGGGGACGGTCTCGCCGCGGATGACGCCGGTGACGATCTCGTCCACGATCCCCCGGGTCTCGGGCTCGGGCGGCGCGACCAGGCGGGTGCGGCAGCCGACCTTGGCGAAGTCCTCGAAGTCGACGGGCGTCTGGCAGACGATCACGGCGCGGACGTCGCAGTGCTTGAGGATGAGGCGGGCCTTCCAGACGATGTGCTGCTTGACGTTGCCGAGGTGGATGACGGCGACCTCGTGCCGGTTGATGTACTCGGCCTCCCTGGGTTCGATACCCATGGTGGAGCCCGTCTGGACGGGGGCCTCCTCGGGCACGCCGGAGCCCGCGTTGAGCACGAGGACGCTGGTGTGGATGCCGGCCTCACGGAGCGCGTAGGTGATCTCGCACACGGGCTTGGTGATGTGCCGGGCGCCGGGGGACATGGCGACGGCGATGACCTCGTTCCGCTCCGCCTCGGCGATGGTGCCCCGCTGGGCAAGGCTGCCGCCCTTGCCCATGCCCATGGCCTCGCGGCAGGCAACCACGTAGGTCTCTCGGCCGACGCGCGTGGCGGTGACCCCCTTACCCCTCGTCCTTACCCTCCCCGCCCTTCCTCGCCTTTAGAATCGACACCCGGTCCGACAGTCGGGCGCGGGGTTCCACGAGGCCCAGGAGGCGATCGTCCAGCTCTTCCACGCCCTTCTCCCCGAACTTGAGGTAGTCGGTCACCGTGGGGCGGTGTCGGGTGAAGCGTCCGGTCTGCACCTGGAAGTCGCAGGGGAGGAGCTCCCGGCAGATCTCCTCGATCTGGGCGGTGATCTCATCGAGGCGCTCCTCGTCCTCCACCTCGATGATGATCTGCCCGGTCTGCACCTTCATGGGGACCTCCTCGTCCTGGATCCGGATGGGGCGTCGTTCGGGGTGCTTGACGGGCTCGCCGCGGGCGGGGCCGAAGGGAACGACCTTGGGGAGGCCGGGCCCGTGGAGGACGATGCGGCCGATGCCGTCGACGCGCTCGATGATCGCGTTGAGCAGTCGCTCCACGGTCTTGGCACTGAGCAGGCGCTCCGGGAAGATTTGGATCTCGGGCTTGGCCCCTTTGGGCACCCGTCGTTCGAGCAGGCGGGGACGCTCGCGCTCGGGCACGGGGTCGGCCCCCTCGTTACGAGTTTCGTAACGATTGGGGGTGGGGCGTGGGAGGGGCGGGACCCTTAGCGCTTCGCCTCCTCGGCGGCGGCCTCCATGATGTACTTCATCGGCTCGCGGAACTCGTCGATTTCGCCGAACACGTCGCCGATCAGCTTGCTGGTGACCTCGGGGCTGAACATCTGGGTACCGGCGTCCAGGGCCATCGCCGCGGCCACGGGTGGGATCGCGAAGCCCTTCGAGTGCCGCGTCACGATGTGGTTGCCGTTGAAGATACCCGGGCCGCCGCCCCCGTAGATCGAGTGGCTGAAGAAGCTGAAGCCGACCGCGGTACCCTGGGCGCGGCCGAAGTCGACGCCCGGGAGCCCGGTCTCGTACTCGAGCAGGTCGTTGTAGTACAGGATCGTCGCGCTGACGCCCTGGGCGGCGCGGGCCGCGCCCTGGTTGACCATGACCGCGGCGACGAGGCCGGCCGCGGCGTACGCGTTCCAGAGGTCCATGTCGTTGGCCTTGTACACCTTGAAGCCGGACGGCAGCTCCTCCTTGACCTCGATCACGCCGTCCTCGAGCGCACGCTCCACGACCTCGCGGACGACGGAGCCGACGGTGCCCTCCTTACCGTGCTTCTTCACGATCTCGTAGACCATGTTGTCCGCGTTCAGGCCCTGGTACGCGTAGCCCAGCAGGTGCAGGCGCTCGAACGGGCCCAGCGCGTCGCCCATCTCGAACATGGCGGTCTGCTCCAGGGTCGCGGCCAGGCACACGGCCTGCATCGCGTTCTTCCGCGTGGCGGCCACGATGTGGTTGACCATGACGTTCCGCAGCGCGTAGCCCACACCCTCCTGCTTCATCGAGACGTCCAGCATGGAGGAGATGTTGCCGCCGTGGTAGTCGATCGTCTGCGGGTACCGGCCGAAGACGGCCGCCTTAACCATGTTCGCGTCCCACATGTCCACCTCGCACACGTCGATGATCGCGTGCACGACGGCCATGCCGGCCTGCATGGTGCCGGCGTACGGGTCCGCCATCACCTCCACACGCTCGGTCGGGAGCTGGACCAGGAGTCGCTTGCCGTCGTACATGGTCTCGACGTTCGTGTCGTCGTCCTCGTGGACGCGGATCATCTCCTCGACCTTGTCCGCGATCGCCTCGGCGTTGTCCACCACGTCCACGTCCAGCTCGCGGCCCGGGATCTTCATCATCTTGCCGCCGACCGCGGCGTTCTGGAGCGAGTTCTCGATGCCCTCCAGGTCGACCGCCACGGTGCGCTTGATGTCCCGGACGATGCTCTGAATCGCCTCGTTCCGCATCGGGGAGAGCACCTCGATGGGCACGTCCTCGGCGACGCAGTTACCCCGGTCGTCGTACAGGTCGACCGTGTCCTCGAACCTGCGGGCCATGGAACGGGACCCCCGGGGACTCGGCGGGTCGGCCCGCGTTTAAAGGGTTTCCATATTTACCGGTCGGCGGTTCCGTGTTATCATGTAGGAGGGTAAACCATGTGACGGCCCGGCCGGCGCCTCGGGTCCAGGAGCCGCCCGGGGTGGTAGGGTGCCCGTACTGGCGGATGTGGGGGGTCGGCCCGGGGTCGACTGCGGCGGGTTCTGCCGGTACTGCTACTTTCGGGGCGTGGACTGGCGGCGCAAGCGGGCGTTCGGCTGCAAGAACTGCCCGCCGGGGACCGTGGGGTGCGAGTACTGCCGGGACCGCGTGTGGGAGGATCACGGGCCCTTCCGGCCCCCGCAGGCGGTGCTGCAGGCCGTGCACATGACGGTGGCCATGCAGGGTCCGCCAGAGGACGGGCTGGTGGAGGTGAGCGGGGGCGGGGACGTGAGCAACTACCCGTGGCTGCCGGAGCTGCTGGGGCTGCTCCGGGACGCGCTGGGACTGCGGAGGTTCAAGCTGGGGTACACGAGCGGGAAGGGGTTCGAGGACCCGGAGGGGGTGGAGGAGCTGTGCCGGCTGGGCGTGGAGTCGGTCTCGTTCACGCTCTTCGCCGCGGATCCGGGGCTGC
>JBDOKE010000247.1:0-1692 GCA_039833815.1 Methanobacteriota archaeon
CTCCGGAAGCTGTTGAAGCGGGCGCCGGGGTTCGCTCGGTCCGTGCTCGGGCCGTGGCCCGCCTGGTTCGCGGACCGGGTGCTCCGCAGGCTTCTGCTTCATCGTACCCGGGACGGGGAGTGGGTCCCGGACGTGCTCTGGGAGCTGGAGCGGTGGCGGTTGCGGCACGGGGGGTGAGGTCGGTGGGTGCTTGATTACAACGGTGGTTGGGTGGGATCGTAACGCAAATAAGTAGGAGGGGGTGGGTGGTGGTCGGAGTGAGCGTGTAAGCCCCGGGACCCGGTCTTGGCCCGGCCGTGTTCAGGGAGCAGGGAGGCCGTGCGGGGGTCGCGGCCGTGGTCGGGGATAGTGGGGAGTCTCTTAAAGGTTTCGATGTGGAGCTGCCGGAGGAGGTGACTAAGCGGGCGCGGGAGCTGGAGTTCGGTGAGGAGGTGCTGCGGTGGTTGGGTCGGTCGGAGGCGTTCTTGGAGTCGGTGGAGCGGGTGATCGATGAGTTTCCGCGGTGGCGAACGGTGGTGGTGGACCTGTCGGAGGCGGGGCGGGAGTTGGGGCTTTGGGTGGCGGAGCACGTGGAGGAGGTGGAGGAGCTGGTGCGGGAGCTGGCGTTGGCGTTGGTGAAGCCGTACCGCCCGGAGGTGGATGGGGGACGTCTGGTGGTGGAGTTCCGGGAGTCCCCGCTGCAGTTGGAGCTTGAGGACGTGGGCGTGTGGTTCACGGATCGGCTCGTCACCGTGGAGGGGATCGTGCGGCGGGTTACGGAGCGGCGGGCGCGGGTGGAGTGGGTGGTCTACAAGTGCCCCCGGTGCAAGCGCACGTTCCGGGCGTCGCGGGAGGATCTGGAGGGGGCGCGGTGCCCGCGGTGTGGGCGGGAGGGGGTCCCGGAGGAGGTGTTCCTGAGCGACTGCCGGCGGATCGTGCTGCAGGAGCTGCCGGAGGAGGCGGGGGAGCAGCCGCGGACGATCGAGGCCGTGCTGCCGGATGACCTCTCGTACCGGGACGTGCGGCCGGGGGATCGGGTGCGGATCACGGGGCGGCCGCGGGTGCGGGTGGAGGGGTTGCCCCGACCGGACGAGGAGTACGAGTTCTCCCTGGAGGTGTGCGGGCTGCGGCGGCTGAACGACCCGCGGCCGGAGCCGGAGCTGAGCCGGGAGGAGCTGGAGGAGATCCTGGAGCTGGCGGAGGGGGACCCGCTCGAGCGCGTGGCCGAGCTCGTCGCCCCACACCTGCACGGGCTGGAGACGATCAAGCGGGCGGTCGCCCTCCAGCTCTTCTCCTGCGTGCCGGAGCGCGGGCGGGCGCGGGAGCGGGTGCACATCCTCATCGTGGGCGACCCCGCGACCGCGAAGACGCAGCTGCTCCAGCACGTGGCCGAGGAGCTGGCCCCCAAGGGCGTGTACGTGAGCGCCCAGCACGTGACCGGACCCGGCCTCACCGCGGCCGCCGTGCACACCGAGGAGGGCTGGATCCTCGAGGCCGGCCCGGCCGTGCTCGCGGACGGCGGCCTCCTCGCCATCGACGAGCTCGACAAGGCCTCCCCCGACGACCTCAACGCCATGCTCGAGGCCATGGAGTCGGGGAAGGTGAGCGTGGCGAAGGCGGGGATCACGGCCACGCTGAACGCCCGCTGCGCCGTCCTCGCCGCCGCCAACCCCGAGGCCGGCCGCTGGCAGGGCGACCACCCCATCGAGGAGA
>JBDOKE010000248.1:0-2723 GCA_039833815.1 Methanobacteriota archaeon
CCCTCGATGCTCGCGTACTTCACCCAGCACCGCTGGCTCTGGTCGTACTGCAGGCCGTCCTCCGGGCCGAACCCGGGCCCGTTCCAGTACTTGTACGTGAACACGTTGTTCCACGTCCAGTCCGGGGTCAGCGGGTTGTTTGGGAGGATGAGCACGCGGCAGATTCGGTTGGGCCCGTTCATCCCGTCCACGACGGTAACGCCGTCCTGCAGCAGGTCCTGATGACCGGGGGAGCCGGAGTCGTACTTCACGTCCCCGGCGTGCAGGTAGGCGCCCGCGCAGACGCCTACGTACCCGATCCCCAGGTCGATCTGCGCGCGGTAGAGCGCGCTGACCCAGTCGAAGTGCCAGTACCGCTCCGGGTGCCAGCCGCCGGGCACGTAGATCACGTCGATCTTGACGCCGGTGAGCGGGTCCACGCCGGTCTCCAGCACGGTCCGCCAGCGGTCCTCCCGGGTCGTGTAGTGCCACACGATCGTGTCCTGGGGGCCGGTGGCCCGGTAGGCGTTCCACCAGTCCACGATCTCCTTCGTCCGGGCCACGCAGGTGTCGTCCGCGCCCCCGCCGGCCCAGGTGAGCATGTGGATCTCGGCGGAGGCCGGCGGAATGAGCGCTAGCAGGGTGAGAAGGGCTGCGAGCGCTCGACTCACCCCCTGGTCACCCCCGGCCGCGCCGGGGAGGGGTTGCTTTTATCGTTGGTAGGCACGCGGTTCACGGCCCCCGGCGATGTGGATGGGATCTCCGGTGGGGATCTGGGAGGCCCAGCGCCGATGACCGGACCGGCGGGAGCCGAACCTACTCCAGCACCTTGATGTTCTCGACCACCTGAGGGTACAGCGTGATCTCGAAGTCGTCCTCCTCGCGCCGAATCACGAGGTTACCCCGGTTGTCGATCCGCTCCACCCGGCCCCGGATCTTCCGCCTCCGGTACCCCTCGGGCGAGCGGTAGCGGATCACCGCGACCACCTTCTTGCCCACGAGCTCCTCGTCCCACTTCGGCCGAGGGAGGTCCAGGAGCTCGACGGACTCGACGCCGAAGTCCCGGTACGAGAGGATTCGCTTGATCTCCTTCCCGCATTCCGGGCACCTCAGCACCTCCACGCCGTCCTCCCGTAGCTCCGGGCTCATCTCGGTCCCGCACTCCGGACACCTCAATCCGGCTCCCCCCGGGCCCGCTCGTGCTCCCTCGCGAGGCGCTCGGCGGGCCCCGTGACCTCGTACCAGAGCACGACGTCCCGACCGAGCCGCTCCACGCGCTTGAGCTTTAGCCCCACGCCCTCCTCGATCGTGGAGAACCCCTCACCTCCCACCGGCGTGGGCGCCTCCGCCCCGCCGACCAGCACGGGGGCCACCGCGACGCGGAACTCGTCGATCAGCCCGCGCCTGAGGAAGCTCCAGGCGAGCGTGGGGCCGCCCTCCAGCAGCAGCGACCGAACCCCGCGCTCGTACAGCACCCTCAGCCCCTCCCGCACGTCCGCGAACTCCCCGTCCCACCCGACCTCCTCCACCTCCACCCCGCGCCGCTCGAGCTCCCGGCGGCGCTCCGGGTCCGCCTCGGCGCAGAGGACGAGGGTGGGGATCTCGCGCGCGGTTCGCACGAGCCGGCAGTCCGTCGGGATCCCGGTGCAGTCGGAGGTGAAGACGACGCGAAGCGGGTCCTCCCCCTCGACCAGGCGCACGTTGAGCATCGGGTCGTCCCGGCGCACGGTGTTCGCACCCACCGCGACCGCGTCGTGCTCGGCTCGGAGCCGGTGCACCTCCCTCAGATCCTCCTCCCCGGAGATGCGCGCGTCCCCCGACACGCTCGCCACCTTGCCGTCGGCGGTCATCCCCACGTTGTACAGCACGCGGGGGCGCCTCAGCGGGCCGACCCCCTACCCGCGGTCGACGAGGTACCCCTCGATCCAGAGGGCGTCGGCGGCCCCCTTCAGGAGGGCGCGCGCGGCATCCTCGGGCGAGCGGACGATCGGCTCCCCATGGAGGTTGAAACTGGTGTTCAAGACGGCCCCCACCCCGGTCCGCCCCTCGAACTCCTCCAGGATCTCCCGGTAGAAGGGCAGCTCGTCGCCCAGCGTCTGGGGCCGGGTCGTCCCGTCCACGTGCACGACCGCGGGCGCCTCGCGCCGGAACTCGTCCGTGGCGCGGAAGGCGAGGGTCATGAACGGAGCGCGGCAGGGGTTGACCAAGTAGTCCTCCGCCCGCTCTTCGAGGATGGTCGGCGCGAAGGGCTGGTACTCGTCCCGGCCCAGGTCGTGGTTCAGCTTGTCCACGATCGCCCGGTCCCGCGGGTCCGCGAGGATGCTCCGGGCTCCGAGCGCCCTCGGACCGTACTCCATCCTCCCCTGGAAGACGGCGACCGTCCTACCCTCCAGCAGCCGGGAGACGATGACCTCCGGGTCCCGGCCCACGCGCTCGGCCCGGTCGAGCAGTCCGTACCGCTCGAGCGCCCGCTCCACGGCCTCCCGGTCGTACTCGGGACCCAGGTACACGTGCTCCAGCCGCCGCGGCCTCGGGGTGCGGCCCCGGGCCAGCTCCTCCTGCGCCCAAGCCCAGAGCGCGGCCCCGACGGCCAGCCCACCGTCCCCCATGTTCGGGTGGACGAAGAGGTCGAGGTTGAGGTCCTCGCGGAGGCGCATGTTGGCGACGACGTTGGCGGCGACGCCCCCCGCGTAGGCGATTCGGCGCTCCCCGTACTCCTCGACGTGATAGGAGAAGTACCGGAG
>JBDOKE010000249.1:0-2896 GCA_039833815.1 Methanobacteriota archaeon
CGGGTGGTGGTCGTGTCGGCCCCGGAGGGCGAGGACGTGGTCGGTAAGCACCCGATGATCATCCGGGAGGGGGACGTGCTGGTCATCAACAAGGTGGACCTGGCGGAGCCGTGCGGGGTCTCGGTGGACCGGATGGTGGAGACGGCGCGGGAGATCAACCCGGACATCGAGGTGTACCGGACGAGCGTCAGGACGGGGGAGGGTCTGAAGGAGCTGGCCGAGCGGTTACTCCCCGCCTGACTCCTCTTCCTCCTTCTCGATCAGCACCGCGTTCACGACCGGCTCCTGGCCGGGCCGGTTGGTGACCTTCGCCAGCCCGATCTCCGTCCGGATGATCGCCCCCTTGGTGATCACCCCGTGCCGCTCGTAGTACTGCGAGGCCGGGTTCTTGACCACCTCTAGAATGCGGACGTTCTTGACCTCACCCGTCTCGGGGTCCGCGACGTTGGCGTGCGTGGCGAACTTCAGCCCCTGCTTGATGTTACCACCCATACCGCGGCGCTCGCGCAGCCGCACCTCGTCCCCGACCAGCGTCTCGGTGGGCGGGTTACCCATCTCGTACTTCCGCTTCTTGCGGTGCGGCCGGATTCGACCGCCGGTCGGCTTCCGCAGCGACCTACCGTGCCACACGCCCATCGTCCCACACCCCCGGGCCCGCGGGTGAGTCGGGGTAAAAAAGCTGCCGGGGGACGGGATCGTGTCCAAGGTGCGCCGCGAGCACGGCGCCGGCGGGGAGCTGATGGAGGAGCTGCTGCGGGAGCTTCTGCCGCAGCTCTCCCGGACCGGGGAGGGCTCGATCACGCTGGAGGACCTGGACGACGGGGCCACGTTTCCGGCCGACGGGGATGAGATGGTCCTCACCACGGACGCGCACATCGTGGACCCGCCGTTCTTCCCCGGCGGGGACATCGGCCGGCTCGCGGCGGCCGGCACGGCCAACGACCTGGCCGTGATGGGGGCGAAACCGGTCGCGTTCGCCTGCTCCCTCGTCGTGCGGGAGGGGTTCCCGATCGAGGACCTGAAGCGCATCTACCGGTCGATCGACGAGGTGCTGAAGGAGGTGGACGCGCACCTGATCACGGGCGATACGAAGGTGGGCGACACGGGCGAGGTGGACGTGATCGTGACCATGACCGGGGTCGGCCGGGTGGTGCGGCTCGTCCGCGACTCCGGGCTGCGGCCCGGCGACGTCATCCTGGTCACGGGGACGATCGGCGACCACGGGATGACGATCCTGGCGGCCCAGCAGGGGCTGGAGACGGACCTGGAGTCCGACGTGGCCCCGGTCTGGGAGGCGGTCGAGGCGGCGCTCGAGGTGGGCGGCGTCACCGCGATGAAGGACCCGACCCGGGGCGGGCTGGCGGGCGCGCTGAACGAGATGGCGGAGAAGTCCGAGGTTCGGATCGTCATCGAGGAGGAGCGGATCCCGATGCGGGAGGAGGTGCGGGTCCTCTCCGAGATGCTCGGGGTGGACCCGCTGCACGTGGCCAACGAGGGCAAGGCCGTGATCGGGGTTCGGGAGGAGCTGGCGGAGGACGTGCTCGAGGCCGTCCGGTCGACGAGCGTGGGAAGGGACGCGGAGATCATCGGCCGGGTGGAGGAGGGACCGCCCAGGGTCGAGATGGAGACGGAGGTGGGCGGGACCCGGATCGTGGAGAAGCCGGTGGGGGATCCGGTACCCCGGGTGTGCTAGCATGCGGGTGAGCCTGTCGCCCAGGGCGCGTCGGATCTGGCGCCGCCTCACCGGGGGTCGGATAGGGCTGGAGGAGGCGCTCCGAAGCGCGACGCCGGCGGGCGTGGAGGAGATCCGGGCCCTAGGCTGCCGCCGGTCCGTGGGCGTCGTGCGCCGGGTGGATCAGCTCTGGGTGGTGGTTAAGGGGGGCGAGAAGGAGGCGCGGGAGCTGGAGGACCGGCTGGTCGATCTGCTCTCCGAGGTCACGGGGGAGAGGAGGATGGGCTGGGGAGGCCGCGTTTTCCTCCGGGTGACCGCGGTCGGCGACTTCGAGCGGCCCGAGGCCGTTCGATCCGTCCTGGAGCGCCGGTGCCTGGCGTGCGCGGCGATCTCGGGGGCGCTCGCCCTGCTCGAGGTCGCGTGGTGCCCGCTGAACCCCTCCCTGTACGCGGGGATCGCGATCGTCTCCACCCTGTCGGGGTACCTGCTGCCGTGGCGGTCCGGGTCCTTCGAGCTGATGCGTGAGTGCCTGGACAGGAGGGGCCGGCTGCCGGCCCTGGTCTCGGTGGCGATGGCGTCGTTGACCTTCGCTGGACTGGGGCTGGCGTTCGCGCTCCTGGAGGCGGGGGCGGGTCTGCCGGGACTGATCCTCGCGGCCTGCGGCGTCGGTGTGGTCTCCGTCCGGTTTCTGGACCGGGTGAACCGGGAGCTGGTGCGGGCTGGGGGTGGGTGAGGGGGAGTCCGGTCAGACCCGACAGCGGTCCTCACGCGGGCTCGGCTGGAAAGGTGCTCATCATACCGGGCCTGGTTACAGCTCGTACGACTCGCCGGGCTCCAGGATCACGACCTCCGTGTCCACGTCGAGCCGCTCCACCTCCCGCTTGAACTCCTCCGGGTCCTGCTCGATCGGCGGGAACGTGCCGTAGTGCATCGGGATCGCCACGTCCGGCTCGATCAGCTCCACGGCCTTCGCGGCCTCCTTGGGACCCATGGTGAACCGGCTGCCGATGGGCAGCAGCGCCACGTCCGGCTCGTACAGCTCGCCGATCAGCTTCATGTCCATGGACAGGCCCGTGTCCCCGGCGTGGTACACGGTACCCTCCTCGCCCGAGACCACGTATCCTACCGGGGTGCCGCCGGCCACGATCTCCCCGTCCTCCACGATCTCGGATGAGTGCCAGGCGGGCACTTGGGTGATCTCGAGCCCCTCCACCTCGATCGTGC
>JBDOKE010000250.1:0-2430 GCA_039833815.1 Methanobacteriota archaeon
GATCGACCGGCCCGTGACTTTCCACACCTCCGCGGCCACTGTCTCCGGGCCGCCTATGGTGCCCGACATCAGTAGGTGTCGCTTGTCCCGGAGCGCCCGAATGAGACCCAACAGCAGGTTCGCCCTCCGCGGGTCGTAATACTGGACCTCGTCCCAGACGATCGCGCCCGCGCGCCGCACGACGAACTCCCAGAGCAGCCCATCGCGCCGCGCGTGGTACCACAGCGCGTGAGGATTCGTCAGGACGACCTCCGGTTCCTCGGACCTGAGCATCTCGCGCCAACCCGGATGATCACCGTCCGCCACCACCACGTCGAACCCGTACTTTCGCATGCGCTCCTCCTGATCCCGCGTCAGCGCCTTCGTCGGGTACACGAACACGGCCGGCAGGCCCGCTTCCCAGGCCGCCGCCAGCGCCGCCTCCGTCTTCCCGGCCCCGGGACCCGCCACGAGGAGCACGTCGTCGCCGTCCTCGACCGCCCTCACCACGTCCACCTGGTGCTTGTAGGCCTCCACGCCCGGAAGGCGCGGGCACAGCGAGCTCAGCCCCACGCCGGCGGGCTCGGGCCGCTCCCCGTCGTGGGCGAGCGACCAAACGACCTTCACCGCCCGCCCCCCCTAAAGAGACCTCCAGCTAGGCGCGCCCGGTGGGGCGGGCTAAATCGGAAACGTGTAAGTTTCAGGATGTGAGCTTCAGTTTCCGACATGCCGACACCTTTATATAGGGCCCGGACCGCCCGCCCAGTCCGGCAGCATCCCCTGCGGCAGCATCCCCTGCCGGGTCCACCCGATCGACTTAGGGCGCTGGCACGTTATTAGCTCGTATAAATAATTTTCCCCAGCTTAACACCGCGAATCGCGCTGCTCGATCGCCCATCCCCAACCAACGGTAGCGAACAGCGAGCCTGTGGAGCGACCGACCGCATGAGGCGAGGGGCCGGTCAAGTTAAGGTCGGAGCTCCCCACCCGGGGGCGGTGGCGGGCACGACCAGCTGCCTGTCGCTGAGGCCCCCGGGGAAGACTTCGGTCCTCGAAAGTACGTCGAAGCGCAACGACGACTCGCAGCTCGCCCGTCGGGTCTTAGAAGGGGCGAGCGAGGTCCGGCAGCCCGAGTGGAGGGGAGGTGGGTCGAACCCACCAGGAAGAGTCCAGAGGAGGGTGCCGGGCCTCGGGGGAACGAAGGAGAAGGGAAACTGTGGAAGCGCCCGAGCAGCCGGTGTCGGCATCAGCTCAGCAGGTCCACGGCCGCGTCGACGAGCTCGTCCGCGTCGAGGGGCTCTGGGGAGACCCCCCAGGCGTCATCTTTTCTGGCCTCTTCCGCAAGCCCCGTGAGGGACGCCAAGGCGTCCCTGAGCCGCTCGAGCCCCTTGCGCAAGGACTCCTCATCCTCGGGCCTAAGCTCCAAGTCTGGTACCGTAGCGAGAGAGGCCGCGGGACCGTGCCGGTGGTCGCTCGACTCCTCCCACCGCTCGGTGTCCCACACATCGATCCCCGTGACCTCCGCGTACCGCTCAAGCACCCGGTGTGGAAAGCCGTAAAAGGGCGCCTTGGGTGGAGCCTTCTTCTCCTGGTACCCGAGGAAGATCGCGAAGCAGTAGAGCCAGTGCCAGTGTGCGGCGAACCCGCCCTGAGCGTTAACCCCACGATCCACTGGGAACGCCGTGATGAACGGGCCGCGGGTGCGGAAGTGTTGAGGATTGACCCTCAGGACGACATGGTTCCGGTTCCAGGGCAGGCGGACGTACCACTCGTGCGCGCCGCGATCCTCTCCGACGATCGAGCTCGCGAGTAGTAGGAGACCGGGAAGCACCACGGCGGCCTTAGGAGTGGTTCCGAGCGTCCTTTCCGGGCAGACCCTGACCACCGAGTACACGCCGTTGTACCGCTCCACGAGTCGAGCCAGCAGCCGCTCAGTGCGGAGGTCGTCCCGGGACAAAACGGGGGCGGGCTGCTGGGACCTAGGCCCGATGGAAACGTCCACCGAGTGCAGCTCATCGACGCCCGACTCCGCCCACACACCGCCCTCACCGGGCGGTGTTATAACCACGTCCGCCGCGGACGAGTACCTTTCCAGGTCCTCGACGGTCAGCCGCTCGGGCGACTTGATGTGAGTCAGCGCCTCTTCCGGAATCTTGACGCGGGAGTATCTCAGGTGCAAGCACATCACAGCACCCCGAGGAATGACGAGAGAGGACGCCGGCCCGGCGAGATCCCGCTTGGACTTCGTGAAGTCCCTGTCCCAGTGGTGCACGTTCGCCCGGACAGTGCCTACCACGTCGGCTAGGGTCGCGTCCGCCTCCTCGAACCCGAACACCCATGACTCCTCCGCCACCCAAGAGTCCCGCTCGAGGATTTCGCTGACCTTCACGGGCGGGTCGTACAGGCCCACCCGACCCGCCACCGCGAGCGCCAAGGCCGACACGTACCGCG
>JBDOKE010000251.1:0-2640 GCA_039833815.1 Methanobacteriota archaeon
TTCGATCCGGAGCTGCTATCCTCGCTGCTGGACGTGCTTATCGTCGTGGACGAGGAGGCGTTCACGGAGGAGCTGCCGGAGGTGCTGCACGTGCTCGTGGTGTCCTCGAGCCCGGGTCGCGTCAGGTCGAACCCCTCCGTGCCGCTGCTCTCGCTGGGGAGGCGCCGCGCGTTCTACCTGGGCCGGGGCACCCGGCTGTCGATCCCGTACTCGGAGCTGCGGTACCTGGAGGACGTGGCCGGATGGGTGAACGCGCGCGACGTGCTGTCCGAGGGGTACGCGTACAGGCACGACGACACGCTCCTGAAGCTCGCCCTGGACCTGGTGGAGGAGCGGTTGAACCTGAGCGTGTCCGACCTTTCCAGGAGCCTCAGCGTGCCGGGCCACTGGGCGCGCATCCTGATTTTTCTAATCGAAAAGTCAGAGGAGCGCGTGGTAAGGCACCGGGTATGGGACTGGATGGAGCCCGTGGATAAGACGCTGTTTTCCGTGAAGGAGTCCGTGGACGAGTCGTTCGTGATCACCGTGACCGACGAGCTGGGAGTGCGGTTTCAGGCGTGGGCCTACTCGCTGTATCAGGAGCTGAGCTCCGGCTACCTGACGTGGAAGGAGCTGTGCAGGAGGACGGGGCTGGGGAGGGGGGAGTTGGTTAAGGTACTGTCGCTCCTGAGCCGGTTCAACGCGCTAACGTACAAGTTCAGGTACACGCCGCCTTCCATCTAACCGGAGCGAGGGGGTCGCCAGGGTGGAGTGGACCGTGATCGTTAAGGTCCAACCGGAGGGCGCGCCGGCCGCCGCGCCGAAGCTGTACGTGCTGGGCCTCGCGCCGCACCACCACGCGCTGCCCGTGACCCTGGCAGTGTCGGTGGCCATCATCGGCGTACTTTCCGCGTACAACGCGTACCGAGCCGCCTCCGCGGGAGATAGGCCCAGGATGCTGCTCAACTTGGGCCTGGTCGTGAACGTGATTGGGATGATGGTGGTGGGTTTCTCCGCGTATCGGTGGGGTCGGCTGATCCCCGTCGTCCCGGGTCACGCTCACGAGGTCACGGTGCCCCTGGGCCTGGGATGGGCGTGCTGCCTGGTCTGGTTCACGCTCTTCCTGCTGGGGAACGCGCTGGTGATCGTCGGGGCCGTGCTGCTGATGCGGAGGCGGCTACGGCTGTGAGGGGGCGGGGTCGGTGGGCTCCGGTAAGGTATACTTCGTGGGTGCGGGGCCGGGTGACCCCGAGCTGATGACGATTAAGGGGCTGCGCGTGCTCCGTCGGGCGGACCTGGTGATCTACCCGGGCTCGCTGACGCCGGAGGAGACCGTGCGGGAGTGGGCACCGGACGCGGAGCTGGTGGACAGCTACGGTCGCTCGCTCGAGGAGCTGGTCGAGCTGATGGTGGAGGGGGTTCAGGCGGGTAAGACCGTGGTGCGGTTGGTCTCCGGGGATCCGTTCATCTACAGCTCCCTGTGCGAGCAGGCTCGGGAGCTGCGGCGTCGTGGGGTGGAGTACGAGGTCGTGCCCGGGGTAAGCTCGGTGAACGCCGCGGCGGCCGCGCTGGGTGAGGAGCTGACCAAGCCCGGGATCAGTCAAACGGTCATCCTGACCCGGCCCGCGGGCCGAACGGGGAAGCCGGAGGGGGAGTCCCTAAGGGAGCTCGCTCGGCACGGCTGCACGATGGTGATCTTCCTGGGCGTGCAGCGGCTAAATCGGGTCGTGAGGGCGCTTCTGGAGGGTGGGTACTCGGAGGATACCCCGGTGGCCGTCGTGTACAAGGCGTCCATGCCGGAGGAGAAGGTGGTTCGAGGCACGCTGGGCGACATCGTGGAGCGGGTTCGGGAGGCGGGGATCGATCGGACGGCGCTGATCATCGTGGGGGACGTGCTCCGGGAGGAGGGGGAGCGCTCCTACCTGTACTCCAAGGAGTACGCGAGGAGCGTGAGAGGATGAGGGTGGGGTTCTCGCCCAAGCGGCGCCTGGAGTGGGTCGTCGTCTACGACTTTCGCGGGCTCGAGGTCACGGATCGGGTGGTGGAGTTCTTCCGGCTGCTCGGCGCGGACGTGAGCGTGCGGGACGAGTTCGGGTTTGAAGGGGATGCGGACGCGGTCGTGTACGTTTCCTCCCCTGGGATCGCGGTGAGGGCGCTGAGGCTGCGGAAGAAGGGGGAGGATCCGGTGGTCCTCCTGGTGACCCCGGAGGCGGAGGTGATCTGCCTGTCTGGTCACCACTGGGGCGGTGAGGAGGTGGCGTGGGCCCTGGCCGGGTGGCTGGGAGGTTCGGTGGGCGGTTCGACGGTGGCGGAGGCGGAGGGTCGACCCCCGGTGGAGGACGTGCTGGACGTGCTGGGCATCGATCCACGCGAGTATCGGGATCGGATGGTGGAGCTGGTGCGGGCGTTGGAGCGGGGCGGCGTGTGGGTGGAGGACCCCCCTCACCCGGGCGTGCTTCGGTACCTAAGGGAGCTCGGGGTGAAGGCCGAGAGCCGGGAGCAGGCTGGTCTCGTGGTATCGGTCTCGGAGGGAAGGGTGCGGGTGCGGGGGTGTGAGCGTGGGGAAGGTGTACGTGGTGGGGATCGGTCCGGGCGATCCGGAGCTGATGACGGTGAGGGCGAGGAAGGTGCTGAAGAGCGTTGACGTGGTGGTCGGGTACC
>JBDOKE010000252.1:0-9244 GCA_039833815.1 Methanobacteriota archaeon
ACGAGTCGACCGTCAACGCCGTGCGGGAGCGCGTCTCTGCACGCCTGCGCGCGGCCGTCAACGCGGCGACCTGGCGGGACCCGGTCGTGTACTTCGAGCGGAACCTGCGGTCGCACCTCACTCGGCGCGGGGAATCCCCCTCTCCCTACAAAAACGATCCGTACAGACCGCTCCGGGGAAGGAGGGTGGTGCGGAGCGTTCGAGAGGAGCTGTTCGATGAGTTGCTGATCATCCTCGGCGGAGAGCCTCCGTGATGTCCGTCCGGGTGACGATCCCCACCACCCGGTTCCCCTCGTCCACCACGGGCAGGCAGGAGATGTTGTGCCGGTCCATCCGCTCCAGCGCCTCGTTCACGGTCTCATGCGGCCGGATCGTTACCACGTCCTCGGTCATGATCTCTCTCAGCCGCTTCTTGCCCTCCGCCACCGCGGCCGCGATGTCCCAGGAGGTAACGATCCCCACCAACCTGCCCTCCTCGTCCACGACCGGAACGTGGTTAATCTCCTCCTCGATGAGCTTCTTCGCCACCTCCTCGATGCTCTCGTCCGGATGGGCCGTGATCACCCGCCTCGTCATGATGTCCCGGATCCGGGGCAGGTGCGGGGGCCGGCTCGGCATCGGCTTCGGGCTCACGTCCCGAGGTAACCGCTCGACCGGCTCCGTGAGCAGGAACTCGCCCTCCTCGATCTCCTCCCGCAACCGCTCCGCGATCCTCCGGGCCATCCGGTAGCTCGAGAGGGCGCCCGTCCGCACCCTCCGCCCCTTGATCTCCACCCGGCCGGACCGCAGCTCCGCGTAGGTGACCCTGGCCACCACCGGTCGGTCCCGGGACCGGACCCCGTAGTCCACCACCGGCACCTCGATGTCCTCGTCCCGGACCGCCGTTGAGCGCGCGATCTCCTCGTCCAGCACCGGAATGGGAACGCCGATGCCCACCGCCAGGCTCACACCGTAGTTCTTCAGCACGACCGGGCGCAGGAACTCCGGATCCGCCTCCTTCAGGTCCCCTCTCACCATCAGGGTGGCCATGCCGCCCCGCGGGTCGTGCTGCGTCCCCTCCCCGATGACGTACCCGTGCGAGCCCGCCAGCCAGATCCGCGTCCCGACCCCGATCGTGCGAAGCTCGGGATCGTTGGCGAGCGGGTTCAGCTGCCCCGCCCCGCAGTAGGTCACGTTCCCGTACTCCGGAAGCAGCATTCCCATGTAGGTGTACAGCGTCTCCTCGGACGAGTTCGTGGCGGCCACGTACCGCTGGTAGCAGTTCCTGGGGTTCACCAGCACCGCCTGATTCAGGTCCTCGATCGTGATGAGCGTTTCCACGGACTCCTTCGGGTAGCAGTCCGTCACGGCCCCCTCGGCCCGCAAGACGACCTCCTCGCCCGCCGCCAGCTCGTGGATCACGTGCGCCCCGCCGTACTCGATCCCCCGATCCTCGCTCGGCTGAGCCGCCCCCAGGTACGCGTCCACCGCCGCTAGTCCCGTGTACGCCTCCACCTCGTTCAGCCACACGCGCTGCATCTTAATGGGCGGGTCCGAGTGCCCGAAGTTCAGGAACACGCCGGAACTGCACATGGGCCCGAACGTCGCGCACGTGACCACGTCCACCTCCTTCGCGGCCCGCTCCGCCCCAACGTCCTCCACGATCTCGATCATCTCCTCCGCGGTGACGACGCAGGCCTCACCGCGCCTGATCCGCTCGTTGATCTCTCCCACGCTCTTCCGCCGCAACGCCCGAACCCCGCAGACCGCACTGCAGAACGCCCAACCGCTCCTCCAGCCTTAGCACCTTACCCGGCCGGGCCCGCTTTACCGGGTTCCTGGGCGCCAACCGGCACGGCGCGTGCCGCCGAGACGCCTCAAAGAACCCCAGCCGCTCAGACAACCGCTGCACCTCGTTCTTGTCCATACCCGCCAGGGGCCGAAGCACCGGAAACCGGGCCGCCCGATCGATCACGGCCAGGTTATCCGGCACCTGACTCGCCACCTGACCGATCACGTCGCCCGTGACCACCCCGACCCCTCCCACCCGCTCGCACAGCGCGCACGCCCGCCGCAGCATCTCCCGCTTGCAGAGCACGCACCGGTACCGCGCGTCCTCCCCCCGCAGCGACGCGAGCGCCTCCATGAACTCCTCAAAGTCCTCCACCTCCAACCGCACCTCGCCCGGGATCCACTCCGAGAACCGCTCCGCCAGCTCCTCCACCACGTCCACCTCCGACCCGAACCGACCCCGATCCAGGTGCAGCCAGACCACCTCACACCCCCGCCTCGCCGCGTACCACGCCGCCACCGGGCTGTCGATGCCCCCGGATACCAGGCACACCACCGGCGACTGCGACCCGTACGGCAGCCCACCCGGCCCCTCCCGCACCCACGAGCCCAGGTACACGAAGCTCCCCTCCCGCCGCAGCTCCACGTGCACCTCCACGTCCGGATCGTCCAGATCCACCGACCAGCCCGTGTACCGACGCACCAGATCCCCCAGCTCCACGTTCATCTCCCGCGAGGACGGGGCCCCCTCCCACGCTCGACGCGACCGGACCGCGAACGAGTCCGCCCGCACCTCCTCCAGGCACGGCCGGATCGCCCGAAACACCGCCTCGGGCTCGTACGAATCCACCCAGACCACCCGGGTCCACTTCGCCACCCCGAACACCCGACCCAGCGCCTCCGGCTCCTCCGGATCCCGCACCAGCAACCGACCCTCCAGCCGCTCCACCCGACCGCCCGCCTGCCTTCGCACGTTCCGCGCCAGCCTCCGCTCCATCTCCGCTCGAACCCGAGGGGACTTAACCGCCAGCTCCCCGTACATCACCAGGTAGCAGCGGCCCACGACGGATCACCCACCCGGGGGGAACCACCGTGGGCCTCCTCGACGCCCTCTTCGGCGATGAGGGCACCGACCGGGGCGAGACCGAGGTGGAGAAGGTCCGGGCGGAGGTCCTCCGCGTCCGCCTCCTCCGCGGCCCGGCCTACTTTAAAAACGACAGCGTCGTCGCGGCCCGGGGCGACCTGGAGTTCTCCGCCACCCGACCCGTCCGCACGTCCGGCGGCCTCACCGGACTCCTGGAGAAAGTGCTCAAGGTCAAGCTGCTTGGACTACGGCGCCACTTCGTCCGCGTGGACGGCTCCGGCGTGGTGTACGCCGGCGACGGCGGCCGCATCCACGTGCTCGACGTCCCCGAGGGCGAGCGCCTCACCGTGAACCAGGACCGCCTCCTGTTCACCGACGCCCCCGCCGACGTGGCCGCCCAGCTGGACGCCAGCATCCTGAGTACCGGGCTCGTCGACCTGGGGTTCAAGGGACCGTGTCGAATCGCGGTCACCGCGGAGTGCGACCCGGTGACCCTGGAGGTGGACGACGGAGAACCCATCCTCGTGGACCCGGAGTGCCTGATCGCGTGGACGGGCGACGTCACCTTCGAGGCCACCTGGCAGGGCAGCGCCCTGGACCTGCTCCTGGGCCGCAAACACGGGGAGGAGCTCATGCTCCGGGCGCGCGGGTCCGGGAAGGTGCTCGTGTCCCCGTACGATGAGCGGCTCCGGAGGCTCGAGCGGATGGTACGTCGGGCGATGGCCCGCGGTGAGCACCCCTACCACCACGGCGACTCCGAGGCGTGGGAGGACGTGGATGAGGCCGAGGCCGACGACGCGTCCGACCTGGGCCTTGACGACTTCCTCGACTTCGACCTGGACCTCGACTAGTCCCTCCGCCTCCGGGCCTATCGTTATGATTTTCATAACGATCGCCGCTGGGGCCGCGGCCGGGATTTGAACCCGGGACCACCGGCTCCACAGGCCGGCGCTCTAACCAGGCTGAGCTGCCGCGGCGCCCTCCCGGCCCACGGAGCCCCGCATCCTCTTATAAAGATTTCCGACCCGCGCCCACCAGCACCGCCAGCAGCAGCGTCGCGCCCACCAGGTACGCCCACCGCTGATGCCGCTCCCATCCCACGTACCTGAGCTCGAGCGATCCACCGCCACGCGTTCGGACCATCGTGAACGGCCCCACCGGGCACGCCTCCCCCTCCCGCCCGTTCACCGCCCAGAACGGGGCCCACCCCCACGGGATCACCACGCACCCTGACCCCACGTCCCTCACCCGGATCAGGTCCCAACGCCAGCTCACCACCCCCCGAACCGTGGTGCCGACCGAAACGTACGGGAGCACCCTACGGGCCGCCTCATCGATGCTGACACCGCCCCTCCACGGGGCGAGCGGGTAATCCACCCGGATCACGCTCCTGGCCCGCTGCACCAGTCCGGTCTTCACCGCCCACCGCCAGCCCACCCGGTCCACCACCAGCACCTCACCCGTCCACGGCACCTCCGATGGGGACGGCTCCTGGCCCGCCCTCACGGCCTCAGGGTAAAACCCGGGAATGATCGGTGGGCGGCCCAGTCGACCGGCCAGCTCGGCCCACAGCACGCCGTACGCGCTGAACGATCCCACGTAGATCGCGCGAACCCGGCGAACCACCACGGCGTCCCTCAGTGAGATCGAGGGGTTCACGATCACCCTAACCCGACCGATCACCCGGCTCCCAACCTCGTTCGGTAGGATCGGGTTCGGCCGGTGCAACCACGTCACGTCCACCACCCGTACCGGCAGCGACCTCAGGTAAGCGCGGCCGTGCTCTCTCAGGACCCGCACGTAGCGCTCGTCGAACCACCGCGTGACGGCGGCGTTCGCCATGTACCAGTTGGAGGCCAGGTGGGAGGGCTTGATGTACTCCAGCGCGGGACCCAGGGCGTGCAGCTGCGGCTCGGAGGCTCCCTGGTAGAACGCCCCTCCCAGCTCGTACACCGGCCACCCTGTCCACACCGGGGAGGCTGGCTCGAACCCGCGACCCCCGTCCACCAGCACCCGGTACGGACCGACGGGGTATCCCCTCACCGTCCGAAAGGCGTCGAGAGCGGCGATCGCGTGGAACGCCACCAGCGCCATCAGTGACGACAGCACCGCCAGCCTCGCCAGCCGCTCGCGCGGGCGCCTGGCCTCCGAGACGCCGACGACCAGCGCCGGCAGAAAGGACCTCCAGCTGTCCACGAACCTCGCCGCCCCGACGGGTCCCGCCAGAACCACCCCCAGGCCGGCCGCGGCCGTCGCGAGGGCGAACCGTCCGCCCCCGGCCTCGATCGAGGGGATCACCGTAACCGCGTCCAGGAGGGCGATGGACATCGCCAGGATTATCTTCTCCGACAGCCGGTCGCCGTGCAGGAACCACGTCCCGGGCGCGTAGGTGAAGGCCGTGTGAAGGTACCACCAGCCGAGCACCATCATGGGCACCGCCGGGATCGGGGACAGCGCGATCACCGGCCTTTTCGCGGCCTCCAGCAGGAACGCCGGCAGCGTGTAGATCGAGTTTCCGAGGAACGACAGCGACCAGGCTAGCAGCGCCGGCCACGCGCTCTTTATCCGGGAGCGGGTGAGCAGGATCGCCGTGACCGCCAGGCCGACGGAGAACGTGGTCGCCACGCGGACCGTGAAGACCTCCACCACCTGCGCCGGGAGCGTGGCGACGTAAACCAGGGCTGCGGCATCCGACCTGCGGGTGGCCAACCCCACGCGTCGCAGCAGCAGCCAGACCCAGCAGGGCACGGACCGGTACAGCGCGTCCACCGCTATGCACGCCAGGTACGGGTCTCCGGTGAGCTTAAACAGCGAGACGGCCGGTAGGAAGGGCGGGAGCGGGTAGTCGATCATCGGTGGCCTGCCCGTGTACGAGTACGGGTCCCAGTCCCCACGGGCCAACCCGGCCGTGCCCAGCAGGTAGACCTGGTGGGCGTGCACGGCCAGATCCATCACGACCGCGTGTTCGCCGCGCAGCTCCGGCGCCATGGGGGCCAGCGACGCCAGGGTGAAGAGCACGGCGAGCGCCAGGTCCAGCCGGCGCATCCGGGCCGCCCTCAGTCGTACTTCAACGCCTCGCACTCTTCCTCGTACGTGGAGTAGAAGTACGGGGACACGGCCGCGAACTCCGCCGCGCACGTGTCCACCAGCTTGTACGTGGCCTCCACGCCCACGCCCAGCCGCGCCTCCCGTACCTCGTCCTCACTCACCCCGAGCAGCTCCGCCAGCTGCTCGTCGGAAAAGCCCATCCGCTTGATCTCCCGGACGAACTCGCGCACTTCCTCGTCCGCTTCCTCACCGCGGATCAGCGCCAGCAGCTCCTCCCTCCGCTCCTTAATCTCCCGCTCCATCTCCACGATCCGGCGGATCTTCTCGATGAACCACGGGTCGATGCCCGACAGCTCCGACACCTCCTCCACGTCCATGAGCCCACGCTTTAGGGCCGCGTAGACGTAAAAGATGCGCCGATCGTTCGGCCGCTCGACGTTCCTTCGAATTTCCTCCGGGCTCGCCTCCAGCTCCTCCGGGGAGGGTCCCAGGCCCGGCTCTCCGATCTCCAGGGACCGGATCGCCTTCTGCAGCGCCTCCTCGAACGTGCGCCCGATCGCCATCACCTCACCGACCGACTTCATCTCCGTACCCAGCGTCCGGTCCGCCTCCGGGAACTTGTCGAACGGCCACCGCGGGATCTTCACCACCACGTAGTCCAGCGCGGGCTCGAACGCCGCGTACGTCTCTCCGGTCACCTGATTCTCGATCTCGTCCAGGCGCAGCCCGATCGCGATCTTGGCCGCGATCCGCGCGATCGGGTACCCCGTCGCCTTCGAGGCCAGCGCCGACGAGCGGCTCACCCGAGGGTTCACCTCGATGACCCGGTACTCCCCCGTCTCCCGGTGCAGCGCGAACTGGATGTTGCAGCCCCCCTCCACCCCCAGCTCGTCGATGATGTGCAGCGCCGCGCTGCGCAGCGTCTGATGCTCCTCCTCCGTCAGCGTCTGCGCCGGCGCCACCACGATCGACTCGCCCGTGTGCACGCCCATCGGATCCACGTTCTCCATGCTACACACCGTGATGCAGTTCCCAGCCCCGTCCCGCATCACCTCGTACTCGATCTCCGCCCAACCACCCACGTACTCCTCGATCAGCACCTGGTTCACCCTGCTGTACTCCAGCCCCCGCTCCACCACCCGCTCCAGCTCCTCCTCGTCCTCCGCGATCCCGCCCCCGGTGCCGCCCAGGGTGTAGGCCGGTCGCACCACCACCGGGTACCCGATCTCCTCCGCCACCTCCTTCGCCTCTTCCACCGACGTGACCGCCTCGCTCCGGCACACCGGCTCCCCGATCCGCTCCATGAACGCCCGGAACTCGTCCCGATCCTCCGCCCGCACGATCGTCTCCACCGGCGTGCCCAGCACCTCCACCCCGTACTCCTCCAGCACGCCCATCTCGTCCAGCTCCACCGCGATGTTCAGCCCCGTCTGCCCACCCAGCGTCGGTAGGATCCCGTCCGGCGTCTCCCTCTCGACCACCTTGGCCACGATCCGCGCGTCCAACGGCTCGATGTAAACGCGGTCCGCCATGTTCGGATCCGTCATGATCGTTGCCGGGTTGCTGTTCACCAGAACGACCTCGACGCCCTCCTCCCGCAGCGCCTTACACGCCTGAGAACCAGAGTAATCGAACTCCGCCGCCTGACCGACGATGATCGGGCCCGACCCGATGATCAGGACCTTGTCCGGAGTCTCGGGCAACAGAACCCGCTACCCCCGCATCAGCGCACGTTAATAAAGTCATCGACGGCACGACCGGCCGGGGTGAGGCGCCCGGTGCCCCCGCTAACCCGACGCGGCGTCGACGCCCTCGCGCTGGCCTCCCTCGCGCTGATTTCACTGGTCTTCCTAACGGAGGTCCCCCTCCACGTGCCCCTCACCCCCTACCTGTACGCCTCCGGAGTGGCGAACCTCAAGGCCGTCGCCGAGAGCCTCCGGGCGCGCGAGCTCCCCGAGTGGAACCCGTACCTCGGTGGCGGGTACCCGCTAACCCCCACCCCGTACTACCTGCTCTACGGGCTGGGCAAGTGGACCCTGATACCCACCCTGCTGGCCCTCTCCGCGTGGACGTACCGGGCCTGGAGGTCCCGATTCCTGGCCACCCTCGCCTCCGTGACGGGACTCGCTACGTCCCTCTACACCCTTAGCCCGGCGCCGGCGCTGCTCTTCTGCTACCTGGCCGGGCTGACCTCGAACTCGCCCGCCCGCCGGACCCTAGGCTCCCTATCCTCACCCGAGCTCGCCCTAAGCGTGGAACTCTCGCTCCGACGCGCCTCCCCCTGGCCGATTCTCGTCTCCGCCTCCTGCGTCGCCGACGACATCCTCGCCCTCCCGCACCCTACCACCGCCCAGTTCACCGGGATGACCCTGCTCTCGTACCTGGCGATCCTGACGGCGGCCCTCCTCGCGACGTCGATCACCTCCTATTTCCTAAGCCGAACGATCAACACTCGATGGAAGGCCCCAACGGCCTTCTCGGCCGGAATGTCGGCCGTCTCGCTGCTGCACCCTGGGGCGGCGCTGAGCCTGGCGTTCCCGTACACGGTACTCCTGTCGTGGGCGCTCCGGCGCGTCGATCTCACTCTCTCGCGGTTGGAGCGCCAGCACCGACCGGTGCTCCTGGCTGCCGCGCTGACCCCGCTGGCGCTTACCCAGGCCACCCTAGCGCCGCTGTCAACCCTGTCGGGACCACGGATGGCCGTGGTCGGCTCGGTCACCGTGGGTCCCGTCGGTCCAGAGATCGCCACCGCGATCGTGTCGAGCGACCCGTGGTTCACGGAGGTCGTGCGCCGGGTGCTGCGAGGCGAGGTCGTGGCCAACCCTCCCTCGATATCCACCACACCCGCGGCGACCACGCTGGCGCTGCTGATGCGTCAGGTAGGAGACACCAGGTACCTGACCGTCAACCCGACGACGGCGCCGGCGACGGTCCTGCCAAGGTTCGAGGTGGTGAGGATCGTCTCCCCAGGCCGCCTGGCAGTCCGTTCCCTGGACCAGGTAACCCTTGCAACCGAGTGGATCCGGCGGAACCAGGGCACCCGGATCCTCCGGGAACCGCGCGTGATAACCCCCAGAACCCTACTCGGTCACGGCCTGGTGGCGCAGTCGTTCAGCCCCTGGTGGAAGCCCGCGGCCAACCGGAGGCCCGGACCCGGCGGACTGATGATCCTCCACGGCCGGGTCCGCTACGATCGTCCTACGGCCCCGGTCAGCCTCCTCCTCACCCTGGTGGGCGTCACCGCCGCGATCCCGGCGAGGAAGAGGAGAACGGAGCACGCGTAGGCCGGCCGCTGATGCCGCTCCCAACCCACGTAGTGAAGCCTGGCGGCCCCACCCCTCA
>JBDOKE010000253.1:0-9717 GCA_039833815.1 Methanobacteriota archaeon
CCGATCGGATAGATCGAGGCCGGGAGCTCGGCGAGCCGCTCCGCGCACTCCCTCCTCAGTTCCTCGTACGTGGATCCCTGCACGGTCAGGGCCAGGGGTGGGCGCTCGTCCAGCGAGACGGCCTCCCGGGCCCGCTTAACGGTCGTCTCCACGTCCCGCTCCGCCCGATTCCGGGGGGCGTCGGGCGGGGTTGGGATGTCCAGGATGGTGCCCACGTCCGACCCGATGCGGGCCTGAAACCGCACGATCTCCCGGTTGGTGACGTCCACGTCCCCGTACTCCGCGAGCTGGAAGGAGCCGGAGTCGGTCATGACGAACCCATCGAAGTCCAGGAGCCCGTGCACGCCGCGCTCCAGCGCCTCCCTTCGCAGGTGCTCGTGCTTACGGATGATGTACGCGTTGGTGATCACCCCGTCGAAGCCCATCCGATCGATCTCCCTGGGCGGAACCACCGGGTCGTTCGGGTTGATGACCGGGAGTAGGGCCGGCGTCTCGAGCCGGCGTCCGTTCACCTCGAACCGGGCGAGGCGCCCGGCGACGTCCCGATCTTTGACCTCGAACCGCACTCGCAACGAACTCACACCCTCACGAACACCGCTCCGACGACCTCCTTCAGGGCGCTCGCGAGCTCGCGCGGATCGGGCCCATCACCCTCGCCGACGTACCGCTGGACGACCACGTAGTCCGGGTCGATCTCCTTGACGGACCGGACCAGGGACTCGCGGTCGTCGGGCAGGTAGGGATGCACGGTGATCCGGAGCTCCAGCTCGACCCGTCCCCGGACGGCGCTCACCGCGCGCCGGAGCTCGATCGCGTCCATGACGTTCCCGGTCGCGCGCAGGTAGTCCCGGTTCCGCAGCGGGGCCTTGAGGTCGAGGGCCACCCGGTCGAACGCGTCCGCCACGCGATCCAGTCGCTCCGCTGGGTACCCGGAGGTATCCAGGACGGGGGAGAGACCCAGTCGGCGGATCCGTCGACAGAGCTCCCGGAGCTCGTCGAGCGGCTGGGTCAGCGGCTCCCCACCCGAGACTATCACGGCGTCCAGGTAGTCCGAGCGTCGCTCCACCAGGTTCGCCACCTCGTCGGGCGACATCTCGGTGCCTCCGGTCGCGGGCCGCAGCTCCGGGTTGTGACACCACGGGCACCGCAGCGGGCACCCCTGGGCCCACACCACCGAGCATACCTCGCCCGGCAGCCCGTCCGAGCAGCTGACGGGGCGGAGGCCGGCGACCTTCAGCTCCCCTCCCCCTGGTCACACGAACTCGTCGAGCGTGGATTGGCCCAGCTCGGAGGCGAGTCGATCGTAGGTACTCCATGACCGCCGGAAGTATTCGAGCAGCGGTCCCCTTCGCCGCAGCTCCCGACGCAGGGCCCGCACGGTGCGAGGGTCGGAGGGGTATCCGGATCCGACCTCTACCCCGAACTCCAGCTCCAGCAGCCGGACGATCCAGTCCCGGTACGTCTTGGCCACGATGGACGCGGCCGAGACGATCTCGTAGCGCTCGTCCGCCCGGTCCTCCGCGATGACCGTCACTCCCTTCGGGGGCCGCAGCGCCCGCCGGACCCGATCAGGGTCGTAGTTGCCGGGCTTGTCGACGAGGGCCAGGTCCGGACGGTGCCGGCGAATCAGCGCGCTCATCGCCCTGAGCTCGGCCTCGTTGACGCCCTCTTCGTCGATCTCCCAGGGCCAGACGATCTCCACGTCGACGGTTAGCCGCTCGTCTCGAAGGATCTCCAGCAGCTTCCGCCGGCGAGCGCTCGGGGTCATCCGCTTTGAGTCTCGAGCGCCGATGCCCGGCCGCTCGTCGGGGCCCAGGACGCCGGCCACGACCATGGGGCCGAACACGGGCCCCCGGCCCGCCTCGTCGATCCCCAGCACCCCGCGCACCTTTTGAACCCCCGGCCGGCCGGGTGGCGGCGGGGTCGAGGGATGACGGAGCTTGAAGAGGCGCTGGAGAACCTGGCTCGGTACGGTCGGAAGGAGGAACTCGAGGAGCTGCCGGGTGAACTCTCCAGCGTGGCGAAGCAGATGCAGAGTATCCTCCACACGGGCGGCAGGTACGAGGTGGTGGTCGAGGAGGGCGAGGACGGGGTTAAGGTGACCGTCTATACCTTGCGCCGCTCTCGGCGGTTAGGGACCTCCAAGTATCCGGGCTGGGAGCGAACGAAAAAGCTGGCCGAGCTGAAGCTGAGCAGCGAGGAGGTGGAGGCCGTCAAGAGGCTATCGGAGAAGGTTGAGAACCGAGTCTCTTAGCCCCGGTCCCGCAGCCGCTCCACGATCTCGCACGCCCGACGCACCACCGCCCGGAAGATCCGCCTCCCCTTCTCCCGGTCCGCCGGCCGCGGGTCCCCCTTGACCCCCGTTTCCGAGATCTCGTGGAAGTCCGGGTACTCCCACACCTCGGTCCGGCGCCCGTCCCTGACCATCCGCTCCTCCCGGACCAGCTCCGGGTACAGGTACAGCATCACCGAGGTTTCCAGCTCGTCCGCGTGCCCGCCCCAGTCCGTCTCCAGCTCCTCCTCCGGGGCCAGTCGCCACCAGCTTACCCAGTGGAACCGCTCCTCCTCCTCGGCCACCGCCCCCAGCGCGGGCTCGTTCCCCCCGTGCCCGTTGATCGCCAGGGTGGCGGCGGCCCCGTGGTGCAGGAACGACCGATGCACGTCCCGGAGCAGCCGGATCATGGTGCCCGTCCTCAGGGATACGGTTCCGGGGAACCCCAGGTGGTGTCGGGACACGCCGTACGGGATCGTCGGGTACCAGGGGGCCCCCGTTCGGCGCGAGACCTCCCGGCAGATCGCCGTTGCGATCAGGTGATCCGTGCCGAGCGGTAGGTGCGGCCCGTGCTGCTCCGTGCTGCCCACGGGGAGCAGCACGACCTCACCCTCCAGATCCACCTCCGGGTGCGGGAGCTTACGAGCCTCCATCCACGCTCTCCCCCACCAGCTCCCGCAGCATCTTCTTCGCCTCCGCCAGATCCAGTGGCGGCCGCTCCACGCCCAGCTCCCGCAGCAGCTCCACGTGCTCCGGCGGTTTTAGGCCGGAGGAGCGCATCAGGTCCACGTCGGTGAGCACCTCCCGGGGCGGCCCGGCGGCGATCACGTTTCCCCGCTTGAGCACCACCACCCGGTCCGCCAGCTCGGCCGCCACGTAGACGTCGAACGTCGTGAGGATCAAGGTGAAGTCCATCCGCTCCTTCAGCTCGGAGATCAGCCGCACGAACCTCCGCGTGGCCCGGTAGTCCAGCCCGGAGGTCGGCTCGTCCAGCACCAGCAGGTCGGGCTCCATGACCACCGCGCCCGCGAGCGCCACGAGCTTCTTTTGACCGCCGCTGAGGAACTGGGGTGGTCGGTCCTTCAGGTGCTCGATACCCAGCTCCCGCAGCACCCGCTCCGACCGCTCGAAAGCCTCCTCCCGGGGCACGCCCTGGTTGATCAGCCCGAAGGCCACGTCCTCCAGCACGCTGGGCATGATCAGCTGGTCATCCACGTCCTGAAACACGACACCCATCCTGCCCCGCACCCGGTGGGCCTCCTCGGGCAGCTCGTGCCCCAGTACCTCGATGTACCCGTCCTTGGGCTCCAAGAGTCCGATCACGTGGTGCAGCAGCGTGGTCTTGCCGGACCCGTTCGGGCCCAGGACGACCACCGACTCGCCCTCCCGGACCCTCAGGGTCAGCCCGCACACGGAGCAGGTGCCGTCGGGGTACTCGTGCTCCAGGCACTCGATTTTCACCGCGTAACCGATCCCGTCACACCCCCCTCAGGAGCGCGAGCGCGATCGAGAGCAGCGTGAGCAACGCCCACGCCGCGTCCTCTCGGGACGGGCGCGGGCGGCGGAGCGGGCGCACCCTCCCGCGAACCCCTCGCACCTCCAGACTCGCCATCAGCCTCCGCGCGGACTCGTGACTTCGGGCGAGCAAGATCGCCACGAGCACCCCGATCAGGCGGGGCCCGGGTCGGGCTCCCCGCACCCGGACCGTTCTCAGGAGCCCGTTCAGGTCGTCAATCATCCCGTACAGGGATCGGTGAAACAGCAGCGCCATCTCCGCCAGGCGTCCGGGCATCAGGCTCGCGAGCGAGGACCACAGGGCGTTGAACGGGGTGGTGAAGGCGACGAGCAGCGTCGCCAGCAGCGCGGTGAACCCGCGGGACGCGTAGAGGGCGACCTCGCGTGCGGGCACGCCGGTGGGGAGCATCAGCGCGAGGATCGCCCCGAGGAAGCCGAGCGGGACGGCCGAGAGGCGCGCCATGGAGCCCCAGGGGACCCGGGAGACGAGCGCGCCGATCAGGTACGGTAGGGACAGCAGCAGCGCCCCACACGGGTCCCGCACCAGCAGCAGCGTCAGGATGGTAGCGGCCAGGCAGCCCAGCTTGGTCGCCGGGTCCACCCGGTGGAGCGCGGTGTCCGCGGTGAGCGACCACTCGAGGATCTCCTCCGCGCGCAACGCTCAGCGCACCCACTCTGGCGTCATCCTCTCCAGCGCGACCACGGCCGAGGCCGTGATCGTGGCCTCGATCCCCGCCGCCAGGATCCAGCTCGGCGTGAGGGTGATCAGGAAGTAGTAAGGGGCCCGACCGACGGCCCACGCGACGACGAGCGCGGCGAGGAAGGCCGTGATGGACAGGACCGCAAAGGTGGCGATCCCGGCGGCGAGCCTGACCCCGATCGCGCCCCGCAGGATCCGGTACAGGGCCCACACCCCCGCGCACTCGAGCCAGTTAAGCAGCGTGTTCAGTCCCACCAGGGTGATTCCGCCGTGCCCGACCAGCCCGCACGCCAGGTTGACCAGGAAAACGACCGGGGCCGAGGCCAGCGGCCCCATCAGAACCCCGATCAGCCCCGTGAGGTTGACGTGAGCGTGCAGGACGGGCACCTGCATCGACGCGAAGGAAAGACCGGCGAGGAGGCCGGCCGGGACGATCCGCTCGCGCGGCATTTTATAGATACCCAGGGCGACGACGGATCCCGCGAGAGCGTAGCAGAGGACGCACCAGCGCAGCGGGACCATACCGTCGGGCAGGTGCACGTGGGCTATCTCCGGTCCCCCCGAGTCCAGCGATGGGCATCATCAGGAATTTTAATGCCGTCCGCGTATTAAATTCAGCGCGTCGGACCGCCCGGGGACGCGTTCTCCATGGGTAAGGCCACCGTCGCGACCGCGCAGCTGTCCTCCTGCGTGGGCTGTCACGTGTCGCTGCTGGACCTACACGAGCGGCTGCTTGACCTCCTGGAGGACGCCATCGACATCCAGTACTGCTACGTGGTGCTGGATCAGAAGGAGATCCCCGAGGAGGTCGACGTCGCCCTCATCGAGGGGAGCATCCGGAACGAGGAGGACCTGGAGGTGGCGGAAGAGCTCCGAGAGGCCGCCGACGTCGTGGTGGCCGTGGGCACGTGCGCGTGCTTCGGGGGCGTGCACGGGCTGGCCAACCTGTACGACCGTGAGGAGCTGCTCAAGTGGGTGTACGAGGAGACGCACAGCACGGACGACGAGGGCGAGGTCCCCAGCAAGGTCGTCCCGGAGCTCTTCGAGTACGTGAGGCCGCTCGGTGAGGTCATCGACGTGGACTACATGGTCCCCGGGTGCCCGCCCAAGCCGGACGCCATCGCGGAGCTCGTGGCGGCGCTGCTGGAGGACCGGGAGCCGGAGTTCCCGAGGACCAACCTCTGCGAGGAGTGTCCCCGGGAGAAGGAGGATAAGCCCATCGAGGAGATCAAGTTCCGAACCGGTCAGGGCAGGCCGGACCCGGACAAGTGCCTCCTGGAGCAGGGGTACCCGTGCCTAGGCCCGGCGACCCGAGCCGGCTGCGACGCGGCGTGCCCGTCCCGCGGACTCCCGTGCCGAGGCTGCAACGGTCCCACGGAGGAGGCCGTGGATCAGGGTGCCGCGTTCCTGGACGCGCTCGCCTCCGTGTCGTTCGAGGCGGACGTGGACGTGGAGGAGCTCCTGGAGGGCCTCGTGGACCTGCCCGGCCGACTCTACATGTTCTCCCTAGCGTCTTCCATCCTGAGGGGCCACCGGGACGTGATCGGGGGTAAGTAAGGGTGTCCGAGATTAAGATCCATCCGCTGACGAGGGTAGAGGGACACGGAGAGGTAATCATCGAGGTGGAGGGCGGCGAGGTCAAGGACGTCAAGTTCGCCGTCCTGGCCGTCCGCGGCTTCGAGAAGTTCGTTCAAGGCCGGCCGGCGGAGGACGTTCCGTACATCGTGTCCCGCATTTGCGGGATCTGCCAGACCGCGCACCACCTGGCCGCGTGCAAGGCCGTGGACGGGTGCTTCGACGTCGAGCCGCCCGAGGGCGGCCACAAGATCCGCTGGCTGATGCACCTGGGCAACATGATCCACAGCCACGCCCTGCACTTCTACTTCCTGGCCGCCCCGGACTACGTGATCGGCCCGGACGCCGACCCGCTGCAGCGGAACGTGATCCAGATCGCGAAGGAGAACCCGGAGCTCGGTAAGATCGCGATCGAGCTCCGCAGGTTCGGTCAGGACATCGTCGAGGCGACGGGAGGCAAGGCGATCCACCCGGTCGCCGGCATCCCGGGCGGGGTCTCCGCGCCCGTGGACGAGGAGGATCGAGACGAGCTCCTCAACCGGGCGGAGGAGATGGTAGAGAAAGCCTACGAGGGTGCCCAGGCCGGGATCGAGGCCATCAGAAAGACGCTGGAGGAGTACCGGGAGAAGCACGACCTTGACCTGCTGGAGACGCTGGGCAACATCGAGACGTACCACATGGCCCTCGTGGCGGACGGGGACCGGCACGAGTTCTACGACGGCGAGGTCCGCGTCGTGGACCCGGAGGGCAACGAGTTCACGCGGTTCCAGCCGGACGAGTACCTGGACGTGATCGCCGAGCGGTCCATCGAGTACTCGTACGTCAAGCACCCGTACCTGAAAGAGGTCGGGTACCCGGACGGGATCTACCGCGTCGGGCCGGGCGCCCGGCTGAACGTGTGCCAGGAGATGAAGACGGACCGGGCCCAGGAGCTCTACGAGGAGTACGTGGACGAGTTCGGGGAGTGCGTGAACTACTCGCTCACGGTCAACTGGGCCCGGGTGATCGAGCTCGTGGCGGCGTGCGAGGAGGCCAAGATGCTGCTCGAGGACGACGTGATCACGGAAGAGGACGAGTGCAAGGAGGACTACGAGCCGCAGGAGGGTGAGGGTGTCGGCATCGTGGAGGCCCCGCGAGGTACGCTGATTCATCACTACAAGACGGACGAGGAGGGCCGCGTCACCGAGGCCAACCTGATCGTGGCCACCACGCACAACGTCCCCGCGATCGAGATGGCCCTGCGCGATGCCGCGAAGAAGCTCGAGGATGAACTCGTCAAACTGGCCGAATAGGCTCGAGGGGGGCGGACCGATGGCCGAGAAGAGGGACGTGCTGAACTACCTCGAGATGATCATCCGGAGCTACGACATCTGACTGTCGTGCGCGGCCCACACGCTGGAGCAGGTCAAGATCCGGGTCAAGAAGCGCCGGGGCTAACGCCCCCGGCCGATGAGGGCCCGGGGGAACCCTAACGGGACCCCGGGCCGGATGGCCGGCCCCACCTCCACGCCATCCCGTACGCGATCAACGCGAGCGTGGTCTCCACCGGGACCCCGTAGAACCCGAGCCGGAGCATGACCGCGTCCACGAGGGCCGAACCCAGCATCCCGGGCGCCACGGTCATCGCCAGGAGCCACCTCGGCATCCCGTATCGAAGCGAAAACCACGCGAGGGACGCGAACCCAACGACGGCCAGGGCGTTGAGCACGCAGATGAGTGTGAGGACGCTCAACGCTGCGGCCCCATTGTTATGAAACTCGTAACGATCTGCCGTGGTAGGGCCGCCCGGATTTGAACCGGGGTCGCGGGGTCCAAAGCCCCGCAGGATAGACCGCTACCCCACGGCCCTGCCCTCCGTCCGCGGCCGACTACCCGCGAGTATTTAATACTTTCGGACCCCTGGCGACCGGATCGTCCAAAACCTTTAACTAGACCTAGACCGCCTCAGACGCGTTAAACGAAGGGGGTGAGCCTGATGATCGAGAAGAAGGGTAAGCGAGAGGGCGAGATCCCGAGGGACTATCGCGTGTCCAGCCGGGACCCGTTTGACCACTACTTCGTCGTCAAGGACGAGAAGAGTGCCAAGCGGTCGAAACGGTAGCCCCAGCGGCGTCGAACGCCGCGGCGGTGACGTAGTTCAGCAGCGTGAATCGCCCCACGCGGACGTCAAACCCTCCGACGTCGGAGCACCGGTCGATTTTACCCGACCTAACGCACTCCGGCAGCAGCCTTGAGATCACCGACACGACTCTACCCACCCACAATCCCTCGTCCACACCCTCCGGCGGTTCCCCAACGTAGGCGGCGCCCGCCCGGGGTTCGTCGGTCATTATATCAAGTTTGAGGTCCTCCATGCGGTCCACCTCGCATCCCCGGTACATGAACTTCCTCGGTTCGAACTCGTGCTTAACCCCCTCGATCACGTCGAACGCGCTGAACACGACCTTGGGAACCTCCTCGATCTCCACCCGATGCATCCGGATCAGCTCGCGCTCGTAGAACTCTCGCGCCTCCTTCACGGTTCGAACGTCCACCCCGTAGTAGTCTCGCACGACCGGGAGCGGTTGCATGTCCACCTCGTGGGTCCCGTGGTCCTCCGCCAGTTCGATCTTGATCCGCACGAGGGAACGGAGCTTCTTCAATCCCTGCTTGAGCGTCTTCTCCCTCACCTTCATGAGCGTCGAACCTCCTCGATGATGCGTCGCACGTCCTCGCTGTCCTTGGACCTTTCCTTCAGCAGCTTAAAGAGTCTGACCAGGCGGCGGAAGGACCGCTCGTCCAGGTAGTGTTCCATGGCGCAGGCGTCGCGCTCCGCGGTCTCGGGGTCGACGCCCAGGAACCGTAGGAACTCGGAGATGGTCACGTGACGGCTCCACACGCTGCGCCCGATTCGCTTCCCATTCTCGCTGAGTCGGATCGAGCCGTCGGAGTACTCCACGAGGCCGAGGGACTCCATTCTCCGGATCATCTCCAGGGCGGTGGGCTTGGACACCCCGAGGAACTCGCTGAGCTCTGAGATCCTCACCTCCCCTCCCCGGGAGCGGGAGAGGACGTACAGTGCCTCCAGGTAGTCCTCCATTCGCGGGGAGAGGCACTTTCCTTTCATTCGGGGCTCCCCGATCAGGCGTGGCCGCTTCTTCTCATCGGCGCGCGCCTCGATCCCGGTCCCGTGATCATCATCCCTCCGGGACGGGAGCCCGGACGAACCCTGTCTCCGGCAGCCGGGGTGGGTGCCAGACGTCCTCCCCGCGCAGCGTGGCCACCTCTCGGACCGCGTCGTGGTACGTGGACGCCCGGTCGATGATGCCGGAGTCGGAGGTGACGGGCACGCCGGGGAGCTTTACCAGTTTCTCGTCCACTCCCTTGACCGCCGCCGCCTTTACGGGCGCGTCCAGCTCCTCACGCAGGTACCGCTCGACGGTGGCCGCGAGCTCGCCGCTGCCGCTGACCGGGGCGTCGAACAGGATCCGGACCGAGGCGGGCCGTACGTGGCGCAGGTACTCGGCCAGCCGCTCCAGCGCCGCGTCTACCTCGTCCTCCTCCAGCCGGGGTGACATTCGGAGGTCCCGGACGACGCCGTCGTCGCAGAGGACCACCTCGCCGCGGTCCAGGGCCGCCAGTCCGACGAGCACGTTGTAGCCGTCGACGAGGAGGT
>JBDOKE010000254.1:0-2120 GCA_039833815.1 Methanobacteriota archaeon
TTCTTCGCGTGCTCGTCCCGACCCCATCCCTCCTCCAGCACCGTGACTTCAACCCTTCGCCCGATGAGCTTCCGGTTCGCCTCGCGCGCCCACTCCAGCCGCCTCCTGTGCAGGACCCGGCTCCGCCGGAGCTTGACCCGCTCCGGCACCTGGTCCTCCATCTCGGCGGCCGGGGTGCGGGGGCGCCGACAGAACCGAGCGGCGTGGAGGATGTGCGGCCGGGTTCGCTCCAGGAACCGCAGCGTGTTGCGGAACGCCCCTTCCGTCTCCCCCGGGAACCCCACGATCACGTCCGTGATGAACGTGAAGTACCCGAGTCGCCGCTCGAAGGCCCGGTACACCTCCAGCGCCTCCTCGACCGTGTAGCCTCGGTTCATGCGGCGCAACACCTCGTTGTCACCGCTCTGCACCGGCATGTGCACCGCGCGGTAGAGCACGTCGTCCCACGCGGCGAACAGGTCCGCCAGCTCGTCCGCGATCGGGTACGCACTCCCGGGGTTGAACATGCCCAGCCTGACCCGGGCCCCGTACCGGGCGCACAGCTCGACCACGTCCTCCAATAGGTCGACCAGGTTGGCGCCCGACCGATCCCGACCGTACGCGGCCGTGTCCTGCGCGGTGAGGTGAATCTCCACCGCCCCACGCTCCAGCTCCCGCTCCACCCGGCGCAGCAGGCGCTCTGGAGGGAAGCTGCGCAGGTTTCCCCGGGCCAGCTTGACCGCGCAGTAGGCGCACCGGTTGGGGCACCCCTCACAGATCGGCACGATCGCGCTCAGCCCGGGGAGGACCCGCGGCGCGTCGGCCTTCCAGTCCAGCCCCTCCCGCTCGCCGATGAACTCCACCCGATCTCCCCGCAGCGCCGCTCGAACCGCCTCCACGATGCGATCCAGGTGCCTCGGACCGACCAGGGAGGCGTCGGGCCTGATCCTTCGAACGCGGTCCGGGTAAGCCTCCGGGAAGCAGCCCGCCACGACCGTGGGTCGCCCCTCCAGCTCCACCATCCGGTTGACCATGCGCGCGTCCACGCTGTCCCGAACGATGCAGGTGAGGAGCACGACCACGTCCGCCTCCTCGGGGTCCACCAGCTCGAACCCGGCCCGCTGGAGCAGGGCCTTCACCAGCCTACCGTCGTCCCGGTTCGCCGCGCACCCGTAGACCTCCACGCTCACTCGGACCACGGCTCCTCACCCCCGTACCTTGGCACCTCGATCACGTACGAGAGGTGGGCGTTGTACGAGAGCAGCCGGTACAGCTCCCCGCGTAGGCCTTCCCACATCCTGACCGCCGTCAGAAGGTGAACGGCCGCCGACGCACCCGACCCCAGCAGGTACCCCACCGCCACCCAGTCAACGCCCCACCACCGGGCCACGAGGAGCTCGAGGAGTGGCACCAGGGACAGCGCCGCCGCGGCCTCCTCTTCCCGGCGGAGTGCGACCAGCTGTGAGTATATGTAGACTACCAGGGCCCCCGGAACGCTGCCGAGCGAGTACAGCAGCGTTAGGTCCGCGCTCATCCCCGACGCTCCCCACCACGCGGGGAGCAGGAGCACCGTGACACCCGCGAGCGGTGGCACCACCTCCAATCCCACGCGCGTTCCCAGTCCCAAGATCGACAGCGCAATCAGGACCGTCCCCAGCGGGCCCGAGACGCACCCCAGCCACCCAGCGCGCTGACCCACCGCCACCGTCAGCTCGATCAGGATCGCGCCGGAGAGCAGCAGGGTTAGGCCCACCCCGCGCCGAAACTCCGAGCGTACCCTCCGACGGATCTCCCGGAACTCGTCCCTCCCCGCCTCGTACGCGCGACTCAGGTCGTCCCCCACGCTCGCCCAGAAGCGCCCGGAGGCGAACGTACCCGCCATCAGTGGGACCATTCCCAGGAACGACGACGCGTCCAGCGGCGGGCACGGGAAGCCGTACTCGGACCAGATCAAGAGCTTATCGAAGAACACCGCGAGGTGGTACGCCATGGACGAGACCATGAGCATCAAGAGGTCCAGAAGGGCGGCCACGGCCACGATCACGCTCCCAATCACGTACCTAAGGGACGGCTTCGGGGGCTCCACCACCTGACCCCGCACGTTGAGTGCCAGGCTCATCGTCAGCACCGACAGCAGCGGC
>JBDOKE010000255.1:0-1961 GCA_039833815.1 Methanobacteriota archaeon
CCGGTTGATCTCGGGCCGCCCGCCCCCCACGGCGAGGTAGTACACGAGCGGGCGCACGCGGGGGATGGCCCGGCGGAGCGCGCCCGGGTCCTCGGCCTCGAGCTGGCACCCGGGGAGAACCAGCGCGTCGACGCGGTCCCGGAGCTCGGTCGTCTCCTCGGCCAGCCACTTGAGCTCGCCCAGGTCGGGGTCCTCGGCGCGGAGTCGGAGGGTGAGGACGACGACCTCGTAGCCGAGCCGGTCGGTGGCGAGGGCCATGCGGAGGGGGTCGACCTCGTCCACGTGAACGCGGAGGGCGAAGCGCTCGGCCCGTCTCAGTCGGTCGAGAAGATACCGAGCCGTTTCAGGGCCTCGATCCCGCCCTCCCGGCTCGCCGGGTACGCCTCGAGGTTCAGCTTCACCCGGACCACGTCGTCCGCGTCCGATACCCGGAGCTCCCCCTGGTACGCGCTCTGCTTGTCGAACCGGATGTAGAGGTTCCCGTGCTCGTCCACGCGGCGCTCGATCTCCTCCCAGATCCGCCGCTTCTCCTCCTCCGGTAGGTGCCTGCGCCAGTGCTCGAGCACGCGCTCGATGTGGGGGCGCCGGGTCAGCCGCACCTGGAAGATCGTGATCGGGTTCCCGTGGTGGCCCTCCGCGTAGAAGGTCTCGACCTCGACGTCGTCCTCCTCCGTTACGCCCCCGAGAACGTTCGACAGGGCCTCGAGCACCTTCTCCTCGTCCTCCGTCGCGTGCGCGATCACCCGGGCGGAGAGGCTGTTGACGGGGAGGGACAAAGCAAGGGGTGGCCCCCGTTACTTCCCGCGCCTCCGGTGCGCGCGGAGGCTCGGTCGTACCTTCTCCGCGCCCTTACCGCGCCGCCTCAGGCCGCGCGCCTTCCTGCCCGCGCCCGTCTTACCCCGGAACACCCGGCCCTTCTGGGACTTCTGGCAGATCCAGTTGATCCGGTGGTCGCTCTTAATCTGCGGATGGTTCGGGTCGACCATGATCACCTCGTAGTACTTGTACTGGCCGTCCTCGCCCACCCAGTACGAGTTCAGCACCTCCAGGTTCGGGTACTTCCGCTGGGCCCGCTCCTCCGCGATCCACTGCTTGCTCTTGCCCGGAGAGAACTTGTTCTTACCCATGCGCTTGGGTCGGCGGCCCTTCTTCGGCCTGGGCTTGCGCCGGCCGCCCTTGGGCACGCGGACGCGGACGACCACGTAGCCCGGCTTGGCCCGGTACCCGAGCCGGCGGGCCCGCTCGATCCGGGTCGGGCGCTTGACGCGCTGGACGGCGGGCCCCTTCCTCCACTTGGGCAGCCGCTTCTTCAGGAGCTCGCCCACGTACGAGTCCTTGGGTCGCTTCCACGCCTCGCGCTGGTACTTGTACATGGACATGGTCCTCGCTCCCCTCCTCCGCGCCCGCGCCGGCCCGGGCTTAAGTGTTTACCCGAGGCTCACTCCTCCCGCACCTCCTCCAGCGCCTCGGCGATGAGCTCCCGCACCGCGTCCCGGCCCTCGCGCACCCGGGTCAGGAACACCTCGGTGGGCGTGAGGCGGTCGAGGATCGCGTCCACGAGCTCGTCCGTGGGCTCCTCGCCCAGCTCCTGCAGTCGGGCCCGGACGATCCCGCGCGCCGCCCGGATGACCTCCTCCGCGAACTGGGCGTCGGCGTTGTCGGCGAGGTGCACGATGAGGGCCTCCGGGGTGTTCGGGGGGACGGGGCTGCCCCGGCCGTGGTGGGCGGCGACCGCGTGGATCAGCTCCAGGGGGGCGCCGCGCGCGTAGAGCTCGGCGGTCACGGCGGTGAGGTGGTCGAGCCGGCGGGCGAAGTCGGAGTACTTGTACCCGGCCTCGCCCTCCTCGTAGGAGGTCGCCTTGCCGAGGTCGTGGAGGAGGGCGGCGGCGAGGATGAGGTCCCGGTCAACCCGCACGCCGTAGACCTCCTCGAAGACCTCCGCCATGGCGAGGGCGAGCTTG
>JBDOKE010000256.1:0-5738 GCA_039833815.1 Methanobacteriota archaeon
TTGGCGATCTCGTCGGCGAGGACCATGAGGGTTTTGGCGATGTTGGCGCCGGATTCCATGGCCTGGAGGATGAAGCGGACGGCGGATTTGAGGCCGGGGATGTCCCAGCGGTCGGCGAGGCGGCGGAGGGCTTCCTCGACGGGGGTGCCGCCGTGGATCTCGGCGACGACGCGCTCGAACTCCTCGGAGAGGGCGCCGTAGTCGGACTCGGCGATGCTCTTCATGGACTCGATGAGGGACATGCCGGCGGAGACCTCGGTGGCCATCTGGCGGATGGCGTAGGGGAGTTGTCGGGCGATCTCGTTCTGGCGCTGCTTGATGCGGATCTGTAGGAAGAGGTTGGGAGCGGTGACGCCGGAGATGGCGCCGACGAGGGGGGCGAGGAGCTTGAGCGCGGTGGGGATGGGTAGGGCGGCCGCGAGGGCGGACATGAGGAGGAGCATGAGGGTGGTGGAGATGCCGATGATGGAGGCGAAGGCGGTGGGGGTGAGGTTGAGTCCGGCCTTGCGGAGCTGCTCGCGGTCGGGGGCGAGGGCGCGGAAGGCGGAGCCCAGCATGGCGGCCCAGTCGGACTCGGTGATGGTCTGAACGATCTCCTCGAGGGCGCCCCGGCGCTGGGACTGGAGTCGGCGGAGTCGCTCCTCGATCTCCTGGGCCTCGCGGTCGCGGGTGGTCTCCTCCTCGCCCTCGCTGAGCACCAGCTGCTTGATCCGCTCGGCGGTGTCGAGGGTCTCCTCGCCCTCGGCGTGTCGGAGGGCTCTCACGCGCTCCGCGACGCTCTGGAAGGGGAGTCCACCCCCGCCTCCGCCGCCCCCTCCGAGGCGTCCGGTGAGTCCGCTGAGGGCCTGGGTGAGCTGGGCGAGGGGGCCGCCTTCGCCGCCCCCGCCTCCGCCGCCGAGTCGGAGGGTCTCGCTCAGTCGGTCGGCGAGGGTGGAGAGGGAGGGGGTGGCGCCACCCTCGCGGCTGACGGAGGTGAGGCGGCTGAGCTGGTAGAGTGCGTACTCGACGTAGAGGCCGATCTGCTCGGTTACGCGGAGGCGGGGGGCGAGGAGGAGGATGAGGGCGAACGCGATGGTGCCGGCGAGGAGGAAGTAGAGGAGGGTGCTTAGCATGCTACGTGAACCCCGTGATCCCGACCTTTTGGAGGATTTTCTCGCGGTCCTTGTAGAACTCCTGGATGAAGCGGCCCACCTCCTTGACGTGGCGGATGTTGTTGTCCACGAGGTACTTCAGGATCTGCTTGCGGATCTCGACCTCCTGTAGGATCTCGTCCATGCTCATGCCGGTTTTCTCCTGGATCTTCTTGAAGACCATGCTGGGGACCTCGGTGCTGCGGACCTCATCGGTCTCGGGCTTCCACTCGAACACGGTGTTGAGCTGGACCGTGTCGCCCTCCATGCCGGCGATTTCGGAGATCTCGGTCACGCGGCGGATGGAGCCGGAGCCGCGCTGGAGGAAGCGGTTCTGCATGACGATGATGTCGAGGGCGGGGATCATGATCTTGGGCACGTTCATGGGCTCGTTCGTGAGGCGGGTGATCGTCTCGCGGGCGGTGTTGGCGTGCAGGGTGCCCATGCAGCCGTCGTGCCCCGTGTTCATGGCGGTGAAGAGGGTGCGGGCCTCGGGGCCGCGGACCTCGCCCACGATGATTCGGTCGGGGCGCTGGCGGAGAGTGTTCTTGACGAGGTCGTCCATCGTGATCTCGCCCTTGCCCTCCACGTTCGGCGGCTTGGTGGTGAGGCGGACCCAGTGCTCGTGGGGGAGCTGGAGCTCGAGCGTGTCCTCGATCGTGATGATCCGCTCCTCGGGCGGGATGAAGATGCAGAGGCAGTTGAGGGTGGTCGTCTTGCCGCTGCCCGTGCCGCCGGCGATGAGGATGTTCGCGCCGTGCTCGACGGCGAGCCAGAGGTAGGCGGCCGCGTCGTAGCTGAGCGTGCCGAACCGGATGATGTCCGTGATCGTGAGCGGGTCCTCGCGGAACTTGCGGATCGTGATCGTGGGCCCGTCCGGGCTCACGGGCGGGATGGTCGCGTTCACGCGGCTGCCGTCCGGGAGGTGCGCGTCCAGAAGCGGGTTCTCCCGGTCGATGCGGCGGCCCGACTCCCGCGAGATCCGCTCGATCACGGTGCGGGCCGCGCGGGCGGGGATCTTGAAGTCGCACAGGCACATGCCGTGATCGCGGTCGTACACGTACACGAAGCACTCGCGCGCCTGCCCGCTCAGGACGACCTCGGGCACGACCATGATCTCCTCCAGGTTGTCGTCCTTGAGCAGCGGGTGGATGTGCTTGTACCCGATCATCTCGTACACCAGGAGCTGCTTCAGCTCGTCCTTGATCACCTCCAGCTCCGGGTACTCGTTCAGCACGTTGTCGAACGCCTCCTCCACCTCCTCCATGAACGCCTTCTCGCGCTCCTCCAGGTTCGGGTACTGGGTGGGGTCGAAGTCGATGTTCATGGAGAGGATGTCCTTCACGTCGTCCAGCACGCGCTTGAACTCCTCATCATCCCGCGCGTAGCGGGGCGCGTCCGCGCCCAGCCGCTTGACGATCTTGCTGCGCAGGGCCTCGAACTTGTAGTACCGGTTGAAGTCCTTCGAGACGTAGATCGGCACGGGCTGATCCGGGTACTCGATGATCCTCCGCAGCTCGTCGTCGCACAGGACCTTACCCTCGCCCTCCTCCGCCTCCTCGTGCTTCTCCAGGACCTTCTCCGCCTCCTCCGAGGGGAGGGGCTGCACCTTACGCTCCTCCTCGGCCTCGGACGCGCCCGAGGCCTCGGCTCCCGCCGCCTGTCGCTCCTCCCGCTCCTCGGACTCCTCACCGCCCAGGATATCCCGAAGTAAGTCGTCCCCCAGGTCGCCCAACAGATCCTTAACGTCGTCCTTGCGCCGCTTGGCCACGACCCGGCCCCCCTACTCGAGGTCCTTAAGCAGGTCCTCCACCTCCTCCAGGTCCACGTCCAGGTCCGAGGACGACTCGCCGCCCTCCTCGGAGCCCTCCTCGACTTTAGCCGTTTTCTCGGCGGAGGACCCACCGGCGACCGACCCGCCGGAAGTCTCGGAGGACGCCTCGGAAGCCTCCTCGCCCGACTCCTCCGAGCTCGCCATGAGCTCCTCCATGGCCGTCGCCTCGGCCAGGATCGAGGACTGGAACGTGCCCACGAACTCCACGTCGGCGAAGTGAACCCCCTCCTGCCGAAGGCTCTCGATGAACTTGGTGGGCGAGACCCCCTCCAGGTCCACGTACACGTCATCGCCGAGGCGTACCGCCGTCCGCACGCCCGGGATCCGCTCGATCCGATCGACCTCCTCACCCGCCCCCTTCACAACCACGGTCGTGACCGAGACCTCCGTTTCCTCCGAGCCGAACTTGTCCAGGTCCGCCCCGTGCCGCTGCAGCGTCAGCACGATGTGGTGCCGCAGCGCCTTCTCCACGATCTCCCGATCGATCACGTCCTTCCCCTCCTGAATCCGGATCGCCTGCGCGATCTGCGCCACGTCCCGCGCGTAGGCGAACGTCGGCTTCAGCCCCCAACCGCCCTCCTCCTCCGGCAGGAAGGCCTTCCGGTACGTCTCGATGGCGTCCTCCGTGTACTTCTCACCCATCTCCTCCAACCGCTTCCGGAAGAGCTCGACGGCGTCGTCGAGCGGCGGGTGCGAGAGGTGCACGAACAGCGGCGCGCGCCGCAGGTGCGCCTCATCGAACACGGTGATCGGCAGGTTGGTCGAGAACGCCGCGATGAAGTCGCAGAACACCTCCACCGCCGTGCCCGCCACGTGCACGATGTCCTTCTTGTTCTCCATCGGCACGATCAACCGGTTCAGGATCGCGATGTGCGAGTCCCGCTGCCGCCCCACGTCGTCCACCAGGAACACGCCACCGTGCGCCTTCACGTGCGGCGGAACCTCGTACACGCCCTTATCCGCGTCGTACCGCCCCTGAAGATCGTCCAGCGTCAGCTCGGCCCCCGTGAACACGAACGGCGCGTGAATCTTCACCCACCGCTCATCCTCCGGCTGCTCCCGCCGCGGCCGCGGCTCGTGAAAGTCCGGATCGTACAGCTGCAGCACGCTCCCCGCCACGTACACCGCCTTCGGGATCACGATCGGCGGCAGCAGCTTCGCCATCCGACTCAGCGTGAACGTCTTACCCGTACCCGGCGGCCCGTACACGATCAACCCACGACCCGACGTCGCCGCGATCCGGTACACCCGCTTCGCCTCCTCCGCCCCCACCACGTCGTGAAACGCGTACTCCACCACCTCCTCCGGGATCTCAATCGGGTACCGCCCCTCCACCTGATCCCCCACCACGTCCACGTAATCCTCGTACGGAACCGGACACACGCCGATGTACGGATCCTCCTTCATGATGTTCTCCGCCAGATCCCGCCCCTTCGGCGTCACGTCAAAGGTCGTGTTCTGAAACATCGGGCCCCCACCGGTGTGACCCACCAGCTTCCGATCCTCCAACTCCCCCACGATCTCCTCCAAGATCGGGACCGGAATCCGCGTCACCTCGTAGATCTCCCGCCCCGAGACCGGCCCCCGATCCGCGATGACCTTGAGCACCAGATTCTCCACGTACTCCTCCGGCAACCCCAAATCCTCGATCGAATCCGGCTTCCGCAGCGACTCCACCAACTCCACGATCTCCGGCTGATTGTAGTACTCCTCCACCGCCTCCAACACCTCACGCGGCAGACCCTCCTCCGACAACCGACTCACCCCGGAGCCCGCAGTACCCAGTACCCCGAACCGCGCGCCGCCACCTCCGCCGACCCAAACACCTCCGCCATCCGCTCCCGCACCCGCTCCGCACCCATCCGCCGCCGCACCACCAACCAGAGCTCACCATCCTCCGTCAAATACCCCGGAGCCTCCTCTATTATTTTGTTAACGATCCGAAGCCCCTCCCGCACCGGCGGATTGCACACGATCAGCTCAAACGACTCCCCCTCCACCGGACCGTACAGATCCCCCCGCCGCACCTCCGCCACGTCCCCCACCCCGTTCAACTCCACGTTCCGCCGCGCCAACCACACCGCCCGCGGATTCACGTCCGTCAGCACCACCCGCCCCTCCCCCATCACCCGCGCCGCCACAATCCCCAACACCCCGTAACCACACCCCAGATCCAACACACTCCCCACCCGATCGAACGGCGCCGACTCCGCCAACAACAACGTCCCCTTATCCACCCGACGCCACGAAAACACACCCGGCGCCGTAAGGAACCGGAACTCCATCCCCCGAATCCGCGCCACGATCATCCCCAACTCATCCCGAGACGGCCGACCACGCCCCGAATACGGAGCACCCACCAACACCACCCCCTACTCCCCGTGCCGCAACCGCCACCGCTCCAGCTCCCAGAGCACGTCCGGGACCCACTCACCATCCCGGGTGCGATGCAGGAGGAGCCGGCGGAGCACTCGATCCGCGAACCACGCCGGCCACGGCCCCAGCACGGACCGAGCGAACCCCGGCGCCCGCTTCAACAGTTTCCGAAGCTTTGCGGACCGGGAGGGCCGCAGCTCGAACGCGAGCGCGAGCACGCGAGCCACCCGCCCGTGACTAACATCCCCGCCCAACGCCTCCTCGACCAACCGCTCCAACGCCGCCCGAAGGTGCCGGACCGCCAGCCGCGCGAGCCGCAGCACGAACTCCTTGGACCGCTCCTCGAGCCAGCGGACGAAGCCCACGCTCTCGTTCTCCTTCCCCAGGTAGAAGAGGCG
>JBDOKE010000257.1:0-5550 GCA_039833815.1 Methanobacteriota archaeon
AACCATCCGAGCCCACCCCCTTCCGACGCTCCGCGCGCCGACGGCGCCGCTCCTTCACCTCCCTCAAGTACGGGTACCTGTATATGTACCCACACTCCAGGCACGTGACCGACACGTGCGGCATTCGATTCTGCCGCAGCCGAACCCGAGCGGTGACCCCGGGAATCAGCGGGGTGTAGCACCGCTTGCAGAAGCTCCGCTTCAGGCGCCTCGGCAGCCTCACCCGCGCCTTCATCGCGATCCGTCTCGCCAGCCGCACGTACCGCCGCGCACGGTCCGGATCCTCACGATACACCTCCCGGGCCAGCTTTAGCAGCCGCTCCACCCGCTCCAGCGCGATCCTCCTCACCTCACTCCTCCTCACGTTCTCCTCACCCGCACCCGTCGCGTCCCAGCTCGTGCGCGTGCACCCGGACCACGTGCTGGCCAAGTTCGACGGGACGGCGCTCACTCCCGCCACGGTCGAGGTAAAGACGCCCACCGAGTCGCCTTACGGTCAGCCCCCGGCCCAACCCACCGGGATGACCGCCGTCGGGTACCGCGCCGACGGCGTCTTCGTGGGTCGGGTCACCGGGACCCGGGATCTAATCCTCATCGAGACCCCCAACGGCCGGCGGCTCGAGCACCGCCCGGGACCGTTGCCCCTGATCCTCCCGCCGCTGAACCCCGACCGCCATCTCACGGAGGTGCTCCTCCACCTACCGGTGCACCGGGAGGTCCGAATCGTGCCCGCGCTCGCCGGGATCACGGCCTCGAGCGCGGGCATCACCTCCCAGCTTCGGGTGGTGTGGGTGACGCTCCTCGGGGACGGGACGACCGTGCGCGTTACCTACGTCCCGGACCGGGCGCTGGCGGTCTCGGCGTTCGAGCGGCTCCTGCCGCGGCCCGAAGAGACGGCCCGAAGGGTACTGAGGGTGTGCGACCGGGTGGTCTGGCCCCGGCTCGTCGATCTCGTCACCTCCTCCGCCCGACGGGCGCTGGAGTCCCGACTGGGCCGGGACGTCGTGACCTCCCTCACCCCGTACCTGAACCTGCTGTTCACCGCCCTCCGCGCCGCGCTGGACCGGCTCTGGGAGTTCCGGCTGTCACCGACCGCGCGAGCGCTTGTCGAGGAAGGGGTACGCCTGCTGAACGACGGGCTTAAGTGGGCCTTTACGCTCCTGTACCCGGAGCGGATCGACCCGGACGCGCTGGCGCGTCGAGAGCGCGTCCGCGCCGGCGGCCCCTACGGGTTCCTGTCGGACTGGCTGTCCACCGAGCTCCGATCCCTACTCCGCGCCGCGCTTCTGGCGGCCGTGAGCTCGGTCGAACGGTTCCTCGGAACCTCGCTCCCGAGGGAGGACGTTAAGTGGCTCCTCGAGTCGCTGTACCGCCCCCTGGAGGCGCTGCTCCGGCTCGCGCTCCTAAACCTGCTCGCGGGAACGGGGTAGCGGGCGATGCTGAGCTTCCTCGAGAAGCGGGTGCTAATCGTGGGGTGCGGGAACGAGCTGTTCGGGGACGATGGATTCGGGCCCGCCGTCGTCCGGGAGATCGAGCGCAGGGGCTGGTCGCACCCGGACGCGGAGGTGATCGACGCGGGCTCCGGCGCCCCGCAGAACGTGTTCTCACTGATCGACGAGGAGTCCCGGGTGGAGTTTATCGTCGTCGTGGACGCCGTGGACGTGGGGGAGGAGCCGGGGACGCTCCTGGAGTTCGGTCCCGAGGACCTCAGCCCCGACGCCCGCATCATCCCGGTCGACGCGCACGGGTGGAGCGTCGAGGGAGCCCTGCTCGAGCTGCGCGAGCGCGCGGGGGTGGACTTCCGGATCATCGGGTGCCAGGTGAAGGAGCTGCCGATCCCCGAGGTGCGGCCCGGGATGTCCCGGCCCGTGCGCCGCGCCGTGCCCCGGGCGGCGGACCGGGCCATTCAGCTGGCCGAGCGCTACCTCTCCCGGCGAACCTCGTAGCGCACGCCCCGGTAACGGACCTCCAGCGCGCGCGCCCGGGTGGGGCACGCCCGCACGCACTCCGCGCACCCCAGGCAGGCGTCCGGTGAGGGGCACGCCTCCCGGCACCTCCCGCAGGACACGCACCGGGCGTCGTCCACCCGCACCCGACCCTCCACCTCCTCCCCCACGAGCCACCGGAGCACCTCGGCCGCTACCTCCCGACCCAGCTCCTCCTCGAGCACCGGCCACAGCCCGAAGGGTGCGGACCTCTCCAGCACCCGACGCGCCGCGTTCCGGGCGCGCTCGCTCGGGTAGTCCCCCCGAAGGTAGTGGGAGACCGTGGACACGTCCACGCCCAGCCGCTCGGCCGCCTCGGTCAGCGGCAGCTCCCGGGCCATCCGCTCGGCCGCCAGGGCCCTCAGGGCGGCGGCCAGGCGCATCCCGGCATCCCCCTACCCCACGAGCTGAAGCCGGCGCAGCGCCGTCACGAACCTCGGCGCGCCGACCCGCTCGGCCCCGCGCTCCAGGATCTCCCACTCCAGCTCGCTGATTCCACCCAGCGCGATCACGAGCAGCGTGTAGACGAGCGTACCCGCCGAGAACCCGACGAGCAGCTTGAGTGACACCCATGGGAGCGCCTCCGCGACCCATCGAGCGACCATCCAGGCGACCGATCCCGCGAGCACCGGCACCAGCATCCACCGGAGCCTGAGCTCCACCGGGGCGCTGACCAGCACCGCCCGGACGACCAGGAGCATCGCCACCCAGTCGGAGACGGCGGTGGCGACGGACGCCCCGAAGATCCCCAGCCTCGGGACGAGGAGCGCGTTCAACCCCACGTTCAGGGCCAGCGAGAGGGTTAGGATGAGCAGCGGATGCCGCTCCTTACCGATCCCCTGCAGCAGGCTCGCGCAGTTGCGGAACAGCACGATGAACGCCATGGCCATGGGGAGGACGTAGAGCGCCTGGGCGCCGGGCCGGAACGACGCCCCGAAGAAGAAGACGATCAGGGGCTCCGCCAGCGCGCCCGTGAGCGCGGCCATCGGGACGAGCAGCGTCCACACGGTCTTGATGGAGATGTGCGCGTACTGCCGCAGCGTGCGCTCGTCCCGCAGCGCCTCCGCCTCGGAGGCCGCAGGTAGGAGGGCCGTCGCGACCGCGGCGCACAGGGTCGTGGGCAGCCGGGCGATGGGGCCGGCCGCGTCGTAGAACCCCACCCACAGCGTGCCCAGGAAGTAGCCGATCGCGAGCAGGTCCACGTTGGACTGCAGCATGTCGGCGATCCCGGTCAGGGCGACGGGCAGGCCGAACGTCAGCGCCTCCCTGGCGACCAGGGTCGGTGGGAGCGGATCCCCCTCCCGCGGGAGCCCGGGCAGGTGCTTCCGGCGCAGCTGAACCGCCCCGTAGGCCCCGGACGTCATGTACGCGAGCGCGGCCGAGGCGAACACGGCGCCCGCGGGCCCGTACCCGGCGAGGATCAGCGCCGGTGCACCGCCCACCCGGGTTCCCTGCTCCACGAACTGGGTCATCACGTATCCCTTCATGTCCTGGAAGCCCTGGAACGCGCCGCGGACGCACGACGCGAACGCCGCGAACGGTAGCCCGACGGCCGTGAGCACGAGCGGCCAGTAGAGCCGAGGGTTGTGGAAGTACCAGCACGCGAGGTAGGGGGCGGCGAGCGCGAGCGCGAGGGAGGCCGCCGCGGAGATGAGCACCAGCGTCGCGGTGGGGATCCGGATGAACTGGCGCACCCGCGCGCCGTCACCCAGCGCCCGGTACCGGGACACGTACCGGGCGATCGCGGGCGGGACCCCGAACGTGGCCAGGAACATCACGATCGTCTGCACGACCATCGTGGAGGAAACGATCCCGTACCCGTCCGGCCCCAGCAGTCGGCCGACCAGCAGCCGGTACACGTACCCGCCCAGGCGCAGCGCGAGCGATCCGACGAGGACCGTCAGGCTGCCCCGAACGAGGCGGAGGAGGGACAACGGGGCACCCCGGGTCACTCCTCATCCCCGTACACCGGCGTCCCCTCCCGCCGCGTCAGCTCTCGAAACGCCCTCATGATCCTCCTCGTGATCGGACCCGGACACTCCTCCCCGATCCTCCGCCCGTCCACCTTCCGCACCGGTGCCACCTCCGCCGCCGTCCCCGTCAGGAACACCTCGTCCGCCGCGTACAGCTCCCCCAGCGTGATCCGCTTCTCCTCCACCGGGATCCCCAGCTCCTCGCACAGCTCCATCACCGTCGCCCGCGTGATCCCCCGCAGGATCGTGTCCTCCGGCGGCGTGTACACCACGCCGTCCTCCACCACGAACACGTTGTCGCCCGTGCCCTCGCACACGTACCCCTCGTGGTCCAGCATGATCGCCTCGTCCGCGCCCGCCAGGTTCGCCTGGATCTTCGCCAGGATGTTGTTCAGGTAGTTGCAGGACTTGATCTTCGGATCCAGCGCGTCCGGCGGGATCCGGCGCACCGAGGCCGTGATCACCTCGATCCCCTTCTCGTACAGGTCCCCGTAGAGCGGCTCCATCGGCTCCGCGATGATCACCACCGTCGGTTCCGGGCACTTCTCCGGGTCCAGCCCGAGGTCCCCCTCACCCCGGGACACGACCACCCGAATGTACGCGTCCCGGAGCTCGTTCGCCCGCACCGTCTCGATGATCGCCTCCTTCATCTCTTTCTTGCTCATCGGAATGTCCAGCATGATCGCCTTCGCCGAGTCGTACAGCCGGTCCACGTGCTCGTCCAGCTTGAAGATCCGCCCGTCGTACGCCCGGATCCCCTCGAACACGCCGTCCCCGTACAGGAACCCGTGATCGTAGACGGAGATCTTCGCCTCCTCCCGGGGAACCAGCTCACCGTTGAGGTAAACGAGCTGCTCGCGCTCGGACAACCTCGTCCCCCCACCCGCCGGCCGGCGAGTGGACGTTAAAACCATCTCCCTTCCCGGGCCGGACGCCGCCGCCCGGGGTGGGCCTGATGATCCAACACAACATCATCCGGGCGCGCCTCAGCGCGGCGATCTCAGAGATCATAGAAAAACACGTGCCGGATCCCGCCGCCCGGCGCTACATCCGGCAGATGGCGGAGCGCATCGTCAGGGAGATCACCCTGGAGGCGCGGAGGCGAGGGGTTGGTCTCAGCGACCTGTTCAGATCCTCCGGGTGGGTCGTGGAGGAGGCGACCACCCGGGTCACGAACGCGCTCAAGTCCATCGGGGTGTCTGGCGAGGACGTTGAGGAGGACGTCCGGCGCCAAATCTCGGACAGGCTGTCCCTCTACGAGGTCGCGAAGGAGGGCCTCATGGCCCTCGCCTCGGAGGTGTTCGGTGGCGGTGAGGATGAGAAGGGCCTCGAGTTCTACGAGCACTCGGAAAAGGTCCTGGACCGGCTGATCGAAGGGGCCGCCGAGTTCGTCTGCCTCGCCAGCCCGTGGGTCTCCGACCCGAACGACCTGATTGAGGACGGTGTCCGGAGCCTCCAGGGCCTGCCCGATCGGGACCTGGAGCTCTTTCTGCTCGTCGCCTCAGGCGAGAACAAACCCAGGGTGCTGCGAGGGTGGGCGCGGTTGGGCTTCGAGGTCCGGGAGGCCGAGGGACGGCGAGGCGAGCTGGGAA
>JBDOKE010000258.1:0-3259 GCA_039833815.1 Methanobacteriota archaeon
AGCTCGGTTTCCCCGCCTCTCAGCCCCACCACGGCCCCAGGGGTGGCCCCGAACAGCCGGACCGGGGACCACACGATCAGCTCGAGCCGCGCACCCTCTCCACGCATCGGGCCACCCTCACAACCTCCTCCGGGGTCAGGTGCAGGGGCCGCTTGCCCAGCAGTTTCTCGGGCAGCCTCTCGAGGATCTCCTCCACGACCTCCTCGTCGCCTCCCCACTCGTGGGCCGACAGTCTCAGCGCGTTGCGGACGGTCTTCCGGCGGTGCTGGAAGAGCCCCCGGCAAACGGCCTCCAAGGTCTCCGGGTCCACGTCCGGGCGCTCGGACTCGGGGAGTGGATCGAGTCGAACGATCGCGGAACTGACGCGGGGCGGCGGCACGAAGGCCCGCCGGGGGACGGCGCGCAGCACCTCGACCCGGGCGAGCAGGTTGACCATCACGGTGAGCCGTCCGTACCCGCGCGTGCCGGGCTCGGCCGTCATCCGCTCGGCGAACTCGCGCTGGTACGTGAGCACGGCGCGCTCCACGTCGGAGCGCAGGATCTTGAACGTGGCCTCCGAGGAGATCTGGTAGGGCAGGTTCGCCACCACCTTGTTCGCCTCCTCGGGCACGCCGTACTCCAGGAAGTCCGCGCGCACGATCTCCAGGTTCCCGGCATCCCCTAGCTCCCGCTCCAGTACCTCCACCATGCGCTCGTCCAGCTCCACGGCCACGACGCGGCCGGCCCGCTCCACCAGGTAGCGGGTCAGCAGTCCGGGACCGGGCCCGATCTCGAGCACCGTGTCATCGGGCCCCACCTCCGCCGCCTCCACCATGAACCGCAGCAGCCGATCATCCACCATGAAGTGCTGTCCCAGCCGCCGGTTCGGCCGGAGCCCGTAGCGGCGTCGGAGGTACGCCAGGTACTCAGCGCTCCTCAACGCCCACGGACACCCGGTCGCCCAGTACGTCTACGTACACCACGGTCCGCGGCTCGTCCAGGTCCACCTCGTGACCGGCCTCGGTCAGCACGTCCCCCAGGAACACCTCGGCGTCGCGAGAGGACGAGAAGAGGCCGGCGCGCGCGATCCGGGCCCGAACGGCGAACGGATCCTTCACCAGCGGCTCCACCTCCTTCAGCACCCGCCGGGAGAGCTCCTCCCGGTCCCTGAACCGGTCGCTCAGGACGAAGTGGTGAACGTTGAACGTGGGCAGCTCGCGCCGGATCGCCCGGGCGGCCCGCACCGGGTCCCCCCGGCGCACCGTGATCTCAACCCGGCCGGACAGGTTCTCCGGGGCCGGGGCGATGTCCACCCTCATACCCTCGCCGGTGAGTAGGCAGTACACTCGGGCGGCCACGTCCTCCTCGGTTAGGTAGGGGTTGCCGCCAAAGGTGACCAGGACGTCCAGTCGATCCACCGGATCGTAGTAGGGGGCCCGGCTGGGGTGCACCTCCGCCACCTCGACCCCCTTCCGGGCCAGGTAGTAAGGTCCCAACCCGCGGCCCCGGCCGAGGCAGACGACCCCCGCCACGCCGGCCCTGACGAGCGCTCGAGCGCAGTGCAGACAGGGTCGCACGGTCACGAAGACCACCCCGTCGGACACGTCGTGGCTGCGAACGAGCTTCCGTTCCGCGTGCTCTCCGTCCGCCTCCTCGTAGGCCTGCACCTCACCGTCCCGGATCAGGGCGGCCGTGACCGTCCTCGTAGGGAGCTCCCGGAGGATCCGATCCACGTCCAGCGTTTCTCCCGCTAAGGTTATCTTCACTCGGACCGGTCCCCCTGCGGGGTCGCCGATGCCTGAGAGTGTGAAGGTCAAGGACCACATGACGATGGGCGTGGCTCAGGTTCCGATGACCGCCACCGTCCGGGACGCGATCCGAGAGATGGTGGACGTGGGCGTGCACGGGATCGCCGTTGTGTCCGATGCGGGCGAGCTGGTCGGCGTGGTGGAAGAAGAGGACCTCATGCGGCTGATCCTCGATCGGTGGGGAGAATGGGACGAGATCTTGAGGATGAGCGTGGAGGACGTGATGAACCCGGAACCTCCCGTCGTCGAGCCCGAGGATCCGCTGATCAGGGCGCTTGAGGTGATGCGGGAGCACGACACGACCCGGGCGTTCGTCGTCGGCTGCGAGGGGAACCCGGTGGGCGTAATCAGCGTGACGGACGTGCTGTCGGCCCTCACCTCCCTTTGAGGTGGATTTCCGGGAGCACCCGCCTGGTCGCCAGCTCCGCCACCTCCCGGTAGAACCGGATCGGTATCGGCTGCTCGGCCTTCGGCTTCGTGCGCGACTTGATGGCGACCGGCTCCACCTCCATCCGTTGCACCCCGTTGATCTCCTCTCCCATGTCGCCGAGGAGATCCTCGAGCTCACCGACCAGCTCCTTGGAGTCGTTCCCGTACACCTCGATCACCTCCAGCCCGGCGTCCTCCTCCACGCACTCCCTCACCCAGCCCTCGCACTCCTCCTTGGTCACGATCAGGATCAGGGTCTCCACGTCGAGGCGCTCGAACGCCTCCAGCTGCGTCCAGAACAGGTAGTGGGAGCCGCTGTCGTCCCTCCACAGCTTCCGCTTCGGGAGCTTCGATCGGTACTTCAGGTACAGCATGTACGAGAGGTCGAAGGACGGTAGGTCCAGGAGCGTGGACAGATGGTACGAGTACAGGCTGCCCAGCACGTCCACGTGAGCCACGGCGATATCGGAGCGCTCCCAACCCTGACGCGCGGTGATCCCGTCCAGTCCCCACGCCATGACTCGTGGTAGGTACTTCCAGTTCATCCAGACCACCTTCACGTCGCTCGGTACGCTGTCGATCGTGAACACCTCGTCCGCGTCCAGAGGGATCTCGTTCATCCGCGTGATCTTCCTGCCGACGCGGAGGTACGGGAGCACCGCCGCCTCCGAGGACCCGCCCTCCTGGATCTCGGAGGGATCCTCTGCCAGGTTGCGGGCCGCGGTTACGCTCGCGGCCTTGGTCAGCGCCAGCGAGACGAAGGCTCGCTTCAGCTCCGCCTTGCCCATGATGTACGAGATGCGGAGGGCGGAGTACTCCATCTCCAGCAGCGTGGCCGCGTCCACCTCGAAGATCGGCACCACCGAGACCTCGGAGTACCGATCCTCGCTGGGAACGATGGTGGGCGCCGAGCGGGCGAGCCGCTCCCGGAACCTCTTCAGCGCCTGCACCAGCTTGCTCTCCAGCTCCTTGTCCAGCTCCCAGTCCACGTGAATGCGCAGGATGGCGGGGCCTACGGCGCGTCGCGGGGTAATCCGAACGTT
>JBDOKE010000259.1:0-1547 GCA_039833815.1 Methanobacteriota archaeon
GTTGGACGGGGATGTTAGTCACGGGCGGGTGGCTCGCGTGCTCGCGCTCGCGTTCGAGCTGCGGCCCGCTCGATCCACGAAGCTCCGGAAGCTGTTGGAGCGGGCGCCGGGGTTCGCTCGATCCGTGCTGGGACCGTGGCCCGCCTGGTTCGCGGATCGAGTGCTCCGCCGGCTTCTGCTTCATCGCACCCGGGACGGTGAATGGGTCCCCGACGTGCTCTGGGAGCTGGAGCGGTGGCGGTTGCGGCGTGAATGGTAGTGGGTGGCGTCACCGTCGGAGCGATGTGGGTTCTCTCTGCCATAACCTCCTGGGACTCTGTACTCGTGCTGCACGTGGCGCCAGCCGGAGGGCCCACTGGCCGCTTCAACCGCCGTTTCCGCATCCGCCAGCCTTCTGCCGCCAAGCCCACTACAGCGACTTTGGGGCATCCTTCGGCCGTGTCGGTGGTGATCAACCGATCGGTCATCGACACCCCGGGAGCCGGGTCCGGAGCGTGCTGTACCTCGGCCTGGATCCACTCGAGAGCCCTGAGCCACCCGGCCCGTACCGCTCCAGCGCGAGCGCTGCCGCCTGGAACGGTCTCGGTTCCCTCAATCCCTTTGCTACCGTGGTCTCCGGATCAGGCTTTGGTCACCGATCAGGACGCCCGGGTTGACCCCGCGTGGGATGGTCGGGCGTCGGTGCGTCGGGCGCTGGACTCACCGGTCCCAATTCGCCCATCCGGAGGGGCCGAAAGCCCGCCGTTCTCGACGCCTGGGCGAGGGCTCTGGCCGGTTCCCGGGTCGGTAGGCGGGTCGTCCGCGTGGGCCGTGCTGATACCGAAGGTGTTTCCTGAATCGAGCGCAGGCTACGGTTTAGTGATCCTAAGTTCGAGGTGCGCCGGAGGACCGTGACCGTCCTCTGGCGTTCCTTCCGCCCCACGGTGCACAGCGCGCTCCGGCTCTCGAACGTCCCGCTGTCGGATGAGCTCGTGAGGGAGGGGCTGGCCGAGTATCCGCACTACCCGCCGCCGGATCCCCCGCCCCTGCACTCCCAGCGAGTTCACGGCCCGGGTCTACCGGGTGATTGACGGTGACACGATCGACGTCGTCCCTACTTCTTTCCGCCTGACCCGGGGTGCCTGTACCGGCACAGCGTGACGTACCGAGTCTACGGCGCCGTCGTCGCGCTGCGGATTCGCTTCGCCAGCGTCAACGCCCCGGAGATCTTCCACCCCTCCAGCGAGGAGGGGTACAGGCTCGGGTTAAGGGCCGGGGAGTACGTGGAGGAGCGGATCCCGCCGGCACCCCGTGAGGATCCACGCCACGGCTCGGGCTCTACCGTCGCATCGTCGCCGAGGTGCACCCACCGGCGGCGCCGGAGCTCGCTCGGGTCTCGCGGGTGGCCCTGGTCGGTGGGAGCGGTCGCGTTGGGTGCTCGGTCGACGCGGACGTACGCGTGCCTGGGGAGGGGTACCTAAGGCTCCTCAACGGTCGGCCCGTGCCCGTCCGCGTCGACGGCCTCGGACCCACGGTGACGGCTCGGGTAGGTGAGGGCGTCCACCGGC
>JBDOKE010000260.1:0-5541 GCA_039833815.1 Methanobacteriota archaeon
CGCTCGCAGAGGTTGTAGTGGAAGACGGCCACCCTCACGCGGTGCCGCTCGCACCAGGACAGGAAGTCCCGCAGCGCGGCCACGTGCTCCCCCGACCAGGCGTCACTGTCCACGTAGGGCACGACGTCCACGTACACGGTGGCGGACGCGGGTGCTGGGGTTAGCAGGAGCAGGGCCAGCAGCGTGAGCATTAACTCCTCCCCCAACGCGTGTTCGGCACCGGGGTTACTCCTCATCCGGGCGTCGGCATCCACCACCGTCCACATCGCTACCCGGCCGTTCCCAACCCCGGCGACGATTTTATTCTCTGACCCGGTGAGTGGTGTGGGGAGTCCCGGGTGATCGCCCACCGAGGTTCGATAGAGGTGGAGGTGGACGGGAAGCCGGTGGGCGAGTGCGAGGGCTCGCTGCGGATCTCCGGGGAGGACGTGTTCGTCGTGCCCCGAGGGTCGATCAGCGTGGGTGAGGATCCGGTTCTGGAGTCCGTTGGCTCCTCCTTCAGCTCCGCGGAGCTGGAGAGTGGATCCTTCACACCACCGCGATCCCGCGTCGTACTCACCCCTCCAACCGCCGCCGCCCTGGTGGCCCACGGGATCACCGTAAAGCGGTTCGAGGTGGAGGGAAGCCTCGTGCTGACCACGCTGGGAGGCCCGTCCCTTTACCCGTTTGAGCGGCGCATTCTCGTCCCGGAGGGGGAGCTGACGCTGAGGTTCGTGCCCAAGAACCCGGAGGCCGTGCGCGGGAGCCTCCTCTCCGCCGCCAACCGCGTCCTGGACCGATCCGTCGCCTCGCTCGCGAGGGGTAGGGCGGTGAGGATCTGTCGGATGCGGGTGACCGCCGGTGGGGAGCGGGGCTCCGGAACGCTTCGGGTAGTACCCCGGGAGGACACCTTTCTGCTCCTCCTGCAGCCGGAGGAGGATGAGCTTAAGGAGGTTCTGAGGGAGGCGGTGGACCGCCCGCAGCTTGGGATGGCGCTGACCGCGCCCGAGGCCGCGAGTCTCGCCTCCGGGGACGCGGTTTTGCGGCACGGGAAGGGTGAGCTGACCCTGACGCTGGACGTTCGGGAGTACCCGGAGCTGCGCGCGGAGGGGGAGGGACTGCGTCTGCGCGCCGTGCCATCCTCGATTCCCGCCGCCATTGCGGGCCAAGAGCTGCTTCGTCGCGCGGCCGAGGCCTTCGTTCGGGAGGTGGTAGGGGAGGAGTGATCGGCGCCGAGAGGCTCGTCATCGGGGCCCTCGGCGTCCACCACCCTCCTCATCCGTCACGCTGACCGGGGTGGGCCCGGGTCGTCCCGGCGGCCCCGAGGGTGCGGGGTGGTCCCCCGCGCCGATGAGGGCGCCGTTGATAGGCCCGGGCACACCCGCGGTCGGGGACCCCCTCCCGTCTTCATCCGCTCCGCGCCAGGTTGACTCCTCATCCCGCGGAGGGTGCGTCGCCGTGATGGGAGTGACCCACGCGCTGGTTACCTACGTGACGGTGGACCTCGCGCTGGGCCCTAACCCGGCCCTATTGGCAGCACTGGGGTCGTTACTCCCGGACCTGGATCACCCCAACTCCCTCGCCGCCCGGCTGATTTTGAGGCCCCTGGAGCGCACCACCGGGATCCAGGTTCGCAGGCTGGTTTACGCGCACCTCGGGCACCGAGGTTTCCTGCACTCCCCCTGGCCGTGGTTGCTCGGCGCGCTGCTGCTCTGGCAGCATCACCGAATCCTGTCGCTCCTGATGCTCGGAGGCCTCCTGCACGTGCTGCAGGACGCGCTCACCGCGCGCGGAATCCCGGTGCTCCCGGGGCGCGGTGGGTGGGTTCGCGTTGCACTCACGCCGATTCCGGGGCGGTGGTGGGATCGCGCGCTCGCACCCGCGTCCGCGCTGATCCTTTTAGTGACGATGGGCCGGCGGACGGTCACCATCTTGGGGTAGGCTCCGCCGGCCTCCGATGGTACCCGAGCCCGGCGAGGATTGACGTCAGCAGCAGCGCGATCAGCGCGTACAGGATCCACCGCGGCACTTGGGTCGACGGGGTGATCGACCGGGCCATCGCCCTCACCGTCCGGGCCCTCGACCGCTGAGCCTGAGAGACCCCTGCACCCGGCGTCCGCTCCCCTGCGCCGGCCGTCCCGCCGGTCCCACCCGATCGCTTCCGGCCGGGTTCGGTCCCCACCCTGCCCGCCGCCGTTCCGGTGATCGAGACGCCCGGACCGCCTCCTCCGGTCTTCCGGCTACCAACGCCCGTTTGAGCCGCGATCCTGGGGGACCCGGGCGTCGCGGTGGAGGGGCCGACGACGGCGCGGTTTCGCGCCCGGGGAGACGGTCGTGAGGCGGGGCTGGCGGTGCCGACCGCTACGGTGAGCTCGAGGCGGGGGGTCCCGGTGAATTCGACCGGGGCGCCACGGGTTGGGATCGACGGGGTCGTGGGTGACGTGAACGTGGGCGTTGAGGCCGAGGGTGCGACGGTGGCGGTCGGCGCCTGAGTGGGGGTCGAGGGGAGGGAGGGTGGCGAGGGTGATCCCGGGGTCGGTCCCGGTGGGGTGGTTGATAGGCCCAGGTAGTTGGCGGAGAACGCCGTAAGGGCCGGTCTCACGCTCGGGATCAGCGTTTCGTAGGCGGTGAGGGCCTGGAGGAGTCGCCCCTGGATGACGGGGTTGCCGCACACGGCGGGACAGCAGCAGAGCTCACCGCGGAGCAGCGCGGGGACGATGACCTCCCGGACGAGGGCTACGAGCTCGGGGCTGCGGAGCAGCTCTCGGCTCACGAGCCCGTGCCGCGCGCGGTCGTGGGCGATCACCAGGAGCTTGACCGCAACGGAGAGGAGCCCCTCGGGCGCGTAGCGCGCCAGCCATCCCCGGTTTTCGACCAGGAGTCGGGCTACCCTGCGGAGGACGCCGGTCCAGCCTAGGAGGCCGGGGGCTAGCGTGCTCCACCCGGTGATCAGGAAGTCGAGTCGTTTGAGCAGGTCCACGGCGCCGGAGTACCCGTGGAAACGCTTGCCGCGCAGGTACAGCGGGTTGAAGACCGTGCGCATGAGGTCGTACCAGGCGTAGGACCGGAACGGCATCAGCAGTGCGTACCGGTACGCGGCCGTCGGGTCGCCGCGCAGCGCCCGTAGCTCCGCCTCGGTGGAGGGTTGCATTAGCAGGGTTAGGTGGCTCGCGATCATCGCCGCCATCAGGTTGCCGGCCGCCAGGTGAGGGGCCAGGTCGCGGAGCCAGGAGGCCAGGCTGGGGTTGGCGCGGGCGATCAGCTCGGCCGTGCGGGCCAGCCGGTACACCGTCCGGGAGTAGTCCCCGCCGGTGTACGTTCCGAGCGCGGCGTGGCGCAGGTTGAGCACGAGCATGCCGATCTCCGGCTCCTGCTCGGGCGCCAGCCCGTTCACGGCCTCGACGGCCAGCCGCATCCCGCCCTCGAACGCGTAGATGCAGTCGTCGTAGAAGAACGTCGCCTTCTCGTCCGAGGAGACCATGGTGTGGAGCGTGTCGTCCGGGGTCGCCAGGTTCAGCGCGAGCAGCAGCGGCACGCTGACGCCCCAGTACCGCGGTCCGTACAGGTAGCTCATCGCGGAGACCCAGGTTAGGGCCAGCTTGACCCGCTCTTCCAGCAGGAACGCGCCCGACTCGATCGTCTTCCCGATCACGTTCGTGTAGTCGCCGGGTGCCTGGCAGAACACGTTGATCGCCGCCAGGAGCGGGTAGTCAGCCTCCGGGAGCGCCCGAACCTGCTCCACCCAGGTTCGGAGCGGTGCGTCAACCCCGCGCTCCCGGCACGCGAGCAGCGCCAGGTAGACCGCCGCCCAGTCCAGGAACGCGTAGTTCTCGCTCGGCGGCGTGAGGTACGCCAGCTCCCTGGCCGTGGAGATCACGGAGTCGAGGCTCAACCCTTGCTGCGAACAGGCCTCCTGCACCCGAGCGTGGAGCGACCTCAGCCCCTCCCACAGCAGCCTCGCCAGCCTCTCCTCGCCCAGGGAGGAGGCCAGATCCAGCGCCGCCTCGTAAACCCGCAGCACGGTCTCGTGCAGCGGGTTCTTCCACCGACCCTGCCGCAGTCGGGTCACGATCTCGCGCAGCCTCTCCAGCACGAGCCCGGGAACGTTCATCCTCCGTACCCGCGCTCCGATCAGCGAGGGGGTGCCGAGCCCCGTCGCCAGGTACGGCTCCGCCGCCAGGATGGCCGCCGCGCGGCCCAGGAACAGCTCCGCGAGGATGTTGTGGGCGAACACGTCCCGGAAGCAGGAGGTGCCGAGCACGATCACGTCCGTGATCCGCGTTAACCGGCCCCGGAGCACGAGCGTCGCGGACACGATCGGTGGCTCCTCCTGGATCAGCGGCCGCCCGCGCACGAAGACCGTCTCGCCCGGCCTCACCCGCACGGGACCTGCGACGCAGCACCGGACGTCCGTCGTCCCGTCCGTGATCACCAGGAGGTTCCCGCTGACTTCCTTGACCGTTCCCCTCACCACGACGAGGTCCGAGGCCACGCTCCCCACGGCCGCGAGCTCGGTGGGCGTCAGGTACCCTCCCTCGTACGACCCCAGCACCTCGGCGTCCAGCAGCTCCACTCTCCGCTCGGGCGGTACCAGCGTGCCCAGGACCGTCACGCGGTCGCCCACGAACGGTAGGAGCGGAAGGGCGTCGAGCGGGGCCCGCACCTCGACCTCGGTTCCGCCACCGAGGGGCTCGATCACCAGGCGCGCCTCGTTCGACCCCACGAGATCCATGTCCACGATCCGACCCTCGATCAGGACCTGGCCGTACCGTCGCGTCCCCGACGCGGCGTTCGGTCGGAGCGGCGCGCACGGGTCGACGCCGACGACGACCCCCTCGGAGTTCCGGTGCGGGAGGACGCCCAGCAGCAGCATCTGCACCGCGATCGGCAGCGCCCGCGTGTTGATGTTGTCCGTCGCCCAGTCGAACGCGATGACCTTCTTCGCGACCAGTCGGAGCGGAATCGCCACCGCGTACGCGGGGTTGATCGAGATCCAGTCCGGCCACCTACGCGGGTCGAACATGCAGGAGTTCCGGCCCGTGGGCAGCGCGTCGATCTCCTTGAACGGGCTCGAGGCGTACCCCGGCGGGACGTAGCCACCCTCGAGCGCGCGGAGGAAGTTCTCCCGCTCGAGCCGCGCGCTCTCGAAGAGCAGCCCGACGACCCGCGCCGCCTCCCGGTGCGGCTCGTCGGACCCCCGGGTCTCCGGTCGCTCGATCACCTCCCGGCAGAGCTCCAGGGCGCGCGAGTAGTCCAGCGCGCCGAGCGTCTCGTTCACCAGGATCTTCGCGGCGAAGCTGGCCAGCGTCTCGACGGGATCCTCACCCAACGGCGGCATACCGTAGACGTGCAGCCCGACCGGAACCACCTCGTGCTCCTCCAGGTCGTGCAGCAGGAAGTAGAGCCGGGCGCAGTTGCCGTCGAAGTCCCGCTCGAACTCCCCCAGCGAGCTCAGGTTCAGCAGCTCGTACGCCCTGGTCTTCTTGACCAGCTCCAGGATCCGCGCCCGGTACACGCTCAGGCCCGAGGACAGGTACTCCCGCAGGAGCTCGAGCAGCTCGC